>NZ_JRMB01000003.1:0-282500 GCF_000759445.1 Pseudomonas lutea | reverse complement strand
CCCGCCAGTACATGAAACGCATCAATAGTTTTTCCGTAGGTCGAGCCCGGTATAAAGAGAGGCAACCTGCTCTCCGTACCCATTGAACATCTCGGTCTGGCGGATGTTCGGACTGAACAGGCCGCTCGGAAGCCGCCGCTCATGAGCCTGGGTCCACCGGGGATGGTCTACCGTCGGGTTAACGTTGGCATAAAAACCGTACTCGCTCGACGCGATGCTTTGCCAGGTAGTCTTCGGCTGCTCGCTGGTCAGGCTTATGCGCACAATCGACTTCACACTCTTGAAACCGTATTTCCACGGGACCACCAGACGCAGCGGCGCGCCGTTCTGGTTGGGCAGCTCTCGCCCATACATACCCACTGCCAGGATTGCGAGAGGATTCATCGCTTCGTCCAGGCGCAGCCCTTCAACATAGGGCCAATCGATTAACGCAAAGCCTGAGCGCTGACCGGGCATAGTCTTCGGATCCTGCAGCGTTTCGAAGCGGATGTATTTCGCATTGGCAGTCGGCTCAACTTGTTTGAGCAGTTCAGAGATCGGAAATCCGAGCCATGGGATCACCATCGACCACGCCTCTACGCAGCGCAGACGATAGATACGCTCCTCCAACTGATAAGGCTTCATGAAGTCTTCCAGTGCATAACGCCCTGGCTTGGCTACCTCGCCGTCGATGACAACGCTCCACGGCTCCGTCTTCAAGGAGCCCGCGTTTTGCGCCGGGTCACCTTTATCAGTGCCGAACTCATAGAAATTGTTGTAGTGCGTTGCATCCTTGAATGGTGTGATCGTCTCACCCTGGACGGTGACGGCTTGCCACTTGGTTGTAGGCAATTTGCCTTTGAACCACTCAGGCGCAGCGCCGGCTTCGACGTCGGCGTAACGCGAGGCTTCCTCAGCATTTGCCCAGCCAGGGATTGCGCTAACGGCCAATCCTGCAAGGGAACTGCCGAGCAATGCTCGACGTGACAGATAAAAGGATTCGGGAGTGACGTCCGATTCTTTGCAATCGGATCTGGAAGGTATTTTGATGATCATGATGACTCCGCAGCTATAGAGAACTGAAGCATCTATAGCTACGGAGTATGCGGTAAATGGAGGTGGATGAACTACCTCTGGCGACGCAGACGCAGCAGGTATTGAATAGGACCGGACGCTGCGTAGCCGAGGAAGATAAGCAGCAAAATGCGCGGCGGGTCGCTGAACACCACGGCGAACACCAGGACCACGGCGAGGATTGCCACAAAAGGCACACGCCCTTTGAGGTCCAGCTCCTTGAAGCTGTTGTACTTGATGTTGCTGACCATCAGCATCCCGGCTGCGGCGACCAACAGCGCGACCAGAAAGGACAGCTTGGACCCCTGAATCCCGTAATCACTGAACGCCCAAACGGTGCCCGCCACCACGCCAGCGGCGGCCGGACTGGCCAGCCCGATGAAGTAACGCTTATCAGCCTTGCCAACCTGGGTATTGAAGCGGGCCAGACGCAATGCAGCGCCTGCGACGTAGATGAACGCGACCATCCAGCCGACTTTGCCCATGTCCCCGAGTGCCCAGCCGAATGCCAGCAACGCGGGCGCCACGCCAAACGCGACCATGTCGGACAGCGAATCGTACTCGGCGCCGAATGCGCTCTGGGTATTGGTCATTCGCGCGACTCGGCCATCAAGCCCGTCGAGCACCATTGCCACGAAAATAGCGATCGCGGAGAACGCGAAGTATTTGCTGGCACCTAGCTGATCACCGGCACTCATCGCACTTTGCGCACTCATTGCGCTGATGATCGCGTAGAAACCGGCAAACAGATTGGCCGTCGTGAAGAGATTAGGCAGCAGATAAATGCCGCGATGGCGAACCTTGCGCCCTTCGGCGTCATGGCCCTCTTCAATATGTTCATCGATGGGTAGCAGGCTTTCGGCGTCAGATGCCTTGTTCGGCTCTTCGGAACGTTCGCTCATGGACAATACCTTGCAGCTAAAGAATTTCGACAAATGCTTGTGGCCTTGGGCCGACAAACGATGCAGCTTTATACCAGATGAGTCCTCACAACGAAAAAACGCGACCCGAGGGCCGCGTTTTTTCATGCAGGAACCTGATCTGTGATCTTAGTTCTTGGCTTGGTCTACGATCTTGTTCTTCGCGATCCAAGGCATCATCGAGCGCAATTGCTCACCGATGATTTCCAGACCGTGCGCTTTGTTGTTACGGCGCTTGGCAGTCATCGAAGGGTAGCCGCTGGCGCCTTCGGCGATGAACATCTTCGCGTATTCGCCGTCCTGAATGCGCTTGAGAGCATTGCGCATGGCTTGACGGGATTCGGCGTTGATAACTTCAGGGCCGGTCACGTACTCGCCGTATTCGGCGTTGTTGGAGATCGAGTAGTTCATGTTGGCGATGCCGCCTTCGTACATGAGGTCAACGATCAGCTTCAATTCGTGCAGGCACTCGAAGTAAGCCATTTCTGGCGCATAACCGGCTTCGACCAGCGTTTCAAAGCCGGCTTTGACCAGCTCAACGGTACCGCCACACAGAACGGCTTGCTCGCCGAACAGGTCGGTTTCGGTCTCGTCCTTGAACGTGGTTTCGATGATGCCGGTGCGGCCGCCACCAACGCCGGAAGCGTACGACAGCGCAACGTTCTTGGCGTTGCCCGAGGCGTCCTGATAAACGGCGATCAGGTCAGGGATACCGCCGCCTTTGACGAACTCGGTGCGCACGGTGTGGCCCGGTGCTTTCGGCGCGATCATGATCACGTCGAGGTCGGCACGAGGAACAACCTGGTTGTAGTGGATCGCGAAGCCGTGGGAGAAGGCCAGTGTTGCGCCCTTCTTGATGTTCGGCTCGATTTCATTTTTGTACAGCTGGGACTGGAATTCGTCCGGGGTCAGGATCATGACCAGGTCTGCAGCGGCGACGGCGGAAGCGACATCAGTCACTTTCAGGCCGTGAGCTTCAGCTTTGGCGACAGTAGCCGAACCTTTGCGCAGGCCAACGGTGACATCAACGCCGGAGTCTTTCAGGTTGCACGCTTGAGCGTGGCCCTGGGAACCGTAACCGATGATGGCAACTTTTTTGCCCTGGATGATGGAAAGGTCGCAGTCTTTGTCGTAATAAACTTTCATGAAATTCCCCTGATAACGTGGCCGCAAGGCCATTTGCAAAATTAGGTTAGATGCTCAGTACTTTGTCGCCGCGGGCAATACCCGTGACGCCACTGCGTACGGTTTCCAGAATGGACGTGGTGCCGATCGCCTGGATGAAGCTGTCCAGCTTGTCACTTGTCCCGGTCAACTGCACGGTATAGACGCTGCTGGAGACGTCGACGATCTGGCCGCGGAAGATATCGGTAGTGCGCTTGATCTCGGCGCGTTGAGCGCCCGTGGCTTTCACCTTGATCAGCATCAGCTCACGTTCGATGTGGGCGCTTTCCGACAAATCGACCAACTTGACCACCTCGACCAGCTTGTTGAGGTTCTTGGTGATTTGCTCGATCACTTCATCCTGGCCAACGGTGGTCAGCGTCAGACGCGACAGGGTCGGGTCTTCGGTGGGCGCCACCGTCAGGCTCTCAATGTTGTAGTTGCGCTGCGAAAACAGCCCGACCACCCGAGACAGCGCGCCCGGTTCGTTTTCCAGCAATAGCGAAATGATGTGGCGCATGGTTATGTCCGCTCCGTCTTGCTCAGCCACATGTCACGCATGGACCCGTCTCGGATCTGCATCGGGTAGACGTGCTCGCCGACGTCGACCTTGATATCAAGAAACACCAGGCGATCTTTCATGGCGAACGCTTCTTCCATCATCGGCTTCAAATCCTTCAGGTCGGTGATGCGCATGCCCACATGCCCGTACGCTTCGACCAACTTTACGAAGTCAGGGAGCGACTCCATGTAGGAGTGCGAGTGACGGCCGCTGTAGCTCATGTCCTGCCATTGGCGGACCATGCCGAGCACACCGTTGTTGAGCAGGATAATCTTGACCGGCAGGTTGTACTGCAGACACGTCGACAGCTCCTGGATGTTCATCTGAATGCTGCCCTCGCCCGTGACGCAGGCGACGTTGTCATTCGGAAAACTCAGCGCAACGCCCATCGCAGCCGGCAAGCCAAAGCCCATCGTGCCGAGACCGCCGGAGTTGATCCAGCGATTGGGTTTGTTGAAGCGGTAATACTGGGCCGCGAACATCTGGTGCTGCCCCACGTCGGACGTCACGTAGGCATCACCGTTGGTCACCTCGCACAGTGTTTCGATTACCGTCTGCGGCTTGATGACGCTGCCGTCGCCGCGGTTGTACGGGAACAGTTCGCCGCCGGCGCGCCATTCATCAATCTGCTTCCACCAGGTCGCCACAGAGTCCTTGTTCGGGCTTTCAGCGAGCTCTTTGAGGGTAGCAAACATCTCGGTCAGCACGCTTTCGACCGGGCCGACGATGGGCACGTCGGCCTTGATGGTCTTGGAGATCGACGCAGGATCGATGTCCACGTGAATGATTTTTGCGTTGGGGCAGAACTTGGCCGGGCCATTGATCACGCGATCATCAAAACGAGCCCCTACCGCGAGGATCACGTCAGCGTGGTGCATCGCAAGGTTTGCCGTGTAGCTGCCGTGCATGCCCAACATGCCGACGAATTGGCGATCAGTGCCCGGGTAGGCGCCCAACCCCATCAGCGTGTTGGTGACGGGCGCATTCAATTGCTGCGCCAGTTCGGTCAACTGCGCCGAACCGTTGCCCATGATCACACCGCCGCCCGCGTAGATGACCGGACGCTTGGCGGCGACCAGCATTTCCACCGCCTTGCGGATCTGGCCCGAGTGGCCGCGCACCGCCGGGCTGTAGGAACGCAGCTTGGCTTTCTTGGGAAAGATATATTCGAATTTCTCAGCCGGATTGGTCATGTCTTTCGGGATATCGACAACGACAGGACCAGGACGGCCGGACTGCGCCAGGTAGAACGCCTTTTTCAGGACTTCCGGGATTTCCGATGGATGCTTGATCATGAAGCTGTGCTTCACGATTGGCCGGGAGATACCGATCATGTCGGTTTCCTGGAACGCGTCGGTACCGACCATATTGCTCGGGACCTGGCCGGACAGCACCACCATCGGAATCGAATCCATGTAGGCGGTCGCAATACCGGTGATGGCGTTTGTTGCGCCTGGACCGGAAGTCACCAGCACAACACCTGCCTTGCCGGTGGCGCGGGCGTAGCCGTCAGCCATGTGAGTTGCGGCCTGTTCGTGACGAACGAGGATGTGGCTCACAGCCGGTTCTTTGAACAGCGCGTCATATATATGCAGGAGGGCACCGCCGGGGTACCCGTAGATGTGCTCTACGCCTTCGTCACGCAAAAAGCGGACGACCATTTCAGCGCCAGATAAAAGCTCCACGTTGTTCACCTCTAAAACGCCAGAATACCGTCCACACAAGCGAGGAGACGGGTCTTAATAGGTTTACTGCAAAGCAGAGCATGAGCGACGGTGGTCGCCGACTACGTCAGCACTGACTGAGCAAGTATTGGGATCGCCCCTGTACGTGTTTCGGGGTCTTCCCACCCAGCGCGAGGTAACGCGTTGCGGGTGTTACGGGTCGGCGCGGGTGTGCGCCTCATGATCTACCGAGACGGTCTGCTTCTGGCAGTCCCTCTACAGCGAACTTTGGATTGTTCGGATTCGCCCCCCTCAAGTCAAGTCATCGATGCGCTTTCTTCGTCCGCGGCTCGTTAAAAGGCACCGAATGAGGTCGTTGCGCCGCGCTTGTGATAGGTTTCCGGCCATTGCCACAGACGTAAGGAACCGGGAATGCGCTGGATGATTCTTGCAGCGACGCTGACACTTGCCCTGGGTCAGACCACCAGCCAGGCAGCGCAGGTATATAAATGGGTCGACGCCCAGGGAGTGACGCATTTTGACGCGCAGCCTCCTGCCGGGCAGACAGCGGAGGAAATCGATACTGGCAAACCGGTCAGCGCATCCCCTGCCCCGCCGCCACAGAATCAGGAAGGCGCGCGGGAGCAGGAAGCGGTTGATGCCAAAGTGAGGAAGCAGGTCGCGGCCCAAGAGGCCAAGCGTAAAGAGATTTGTGAGGAACAGCGCACCAACCTCGCGCAGTTGCAAAACAACCCGCGGGTACGACAGGAAGTGAACGGGGAGTTCAGGCGCTTTACCGAAGAAGAACGCCAGGGCCGCATCGCCGAGGTCAAGCAGTACCTCGACGATCAGTGCAACTGAGGCTCAGGCAGACTCGGTGATAAGCCGGTCAAAGTCCCTCAGCAGCCCCAGCAGAGTGGCGGTTTCTCGAGCATTGCCGGCGTAGACCATCTGCGCCATTTCAAGAATGCCCGATGCTGTGGGCAAGGTCAGGTCCTGCTCAAGAATGGTCTTCATGCGCGGCAGAAAGATCCATTGCAGCCACTGGTCGAAATCCAGCGTGTCGACGCAAAAAGGCTCACGGCTCGACAGCGCTTCGTCGCTGGGGGGCACTTCTTTCCACCATCCCAGTACTCGCAATTCGCGCTCGATCAACAGTAATTGATCTGCGATGGTCGGCAGGCGTTTATCCATTGGCTTTCTGCCGAGCCAGTGCTGCGCCGGCAGCGTCACCCTGTTTTTCACGTGACTGAGCGATCAGACCCCAGAGGCTGGCTTGAAGGCTGGCGCGACCGTTTGCATAGGTAAGGCCACGACGCGCCAGCTGCTCAGCCTGGGGCGCATCCCCCTGCGCCAACCGCACTTGCGCCAGTCGATACAAGACCTGCGGCTCGCGGGGGGCGACACGCTGCGCGCGCTCAAGGCTCGAAGCTGCACCATTGAGATCGCCACCGGACTGTTGCTGCTGGGCGGTGGTCAGCAAGGCCAGCACCGGGCCGTCGAGCTGCTCATCTTCCGACAGCCCGCCACTGGACGCCGACGGAATGCCCGTTGGTGCCGAGGCAGGCATGTTGTAGGTGCTACCGGTGGCGGCCGGCGGCGTGTAGGTATTGTTGGCCGGCGCCGGGCTGACCGGCGAGGTATCGATCGGGGCCGTGCTGATCGGGGCCGAGGCTGGCGGCACGAAGGTAGAGATAGGCGCACCGCTCGCGTTGGCGCCACCAGGCACCATCACCGTCACACCGGAATCTTCCTGAATGGCCTGCGACTGCGACGGCGTCTGAACCGGCGCTCGGTAGGTGTTGTTACGGTTTGAAGACACACGCTCGCCGTTGGAAACGCGCGACCCTGAGTCGACCACCGGAATAGCGCTGCGCGTCTGGGACGCGCAGCCGTTGAGCAAAGCCAGAGCCGTTACAGCCGGAATCCACCACTTGTTCACGTCACATCCTCTTTGCTTGATTCGATAAGGCTTAATTCAACCAGCCCTTGACCCAATCCATCACCGAATCGGCAGGCGCTGCAGGCCCGCCGCAGGTCGGACCGGGTTGCGGCTCACTGCCGCGAATATACGGCATCTGTACGGCATTCGGGCAGCTCGCGTCAGTGCCTTGTCCCGTGCTGGCGTTGACCCAGGCTTGCACCACGTTGTCGGGCATGGCCATGTCCAGCGGAAGGGGATCGGCCTTTTTCATGAAGCTGGTCCATATCTGCAAAGCACCGGTAGCACCGGTGAAAGGCGTCTTGCCGTTGTCGTCGCGGCCCATCCACACGATCGCCAGCAAATCCTGGCTGAATCCGGCAAACCAACTGTCGCGTGAATCGTTGGTAGTCCCCGACTTGCCCGCCAGATTCAGCGTCGCTGGCAGGACGTTGTACACCGACTTACCCGTGCCTTCTCGCATCACCCGCTGCATGGCGTTCTGCAGAAGATAGATCGAGCCAGGGTCGAAACGTTGCTGAATCTGGAACGGATAACGCTTGAGCGGCTCACCTTCGGCAGTCAGAACACTGCGAATCCCCCGCAGCGGCGTGTTGAAGCCACCGCTGGCAATGGTCTGGTACATGGTTGCGACTTCGATCGGGGTGAGCGCGCCGGCGCCCAGCAACATCGACGGGAAGGCAGGCCACTCGCGGGTCACACCCAGCTTGGTGAGTGTCTTGAATACGTTCGGAATGCCCAGGTCCAGTCCCAGTTTCGCACTGGACAGGTTGTAGGAATGCGCCAGCCCCTGATACAGGAAAATATTGCCGTGGGCTTTGTGGTCGTAGTTCTGGGGCTTCCAGATCTGGCCGTCGGCGCCTTTCACCTGAAAGGGCTCGTCCGGAATCCAACTGGTCAGCGAATACTGCTGCGGACGTTCAAGAGCGGTCAGGTAAATGGCCGGCTTTACCAACGAGCCGATCGGGCGAACGGCATCCAGCGCCCGATTGAAACCGGCGAACCCGGCCTGACGGCTGCCAATCAGTGCCTGGACTTCGCCGGTTTCCGGATTGGTCACGACCATGGCCGTTTCCATCTCGTCGGCGCCTTTGCGGCCCGATATTTTGGCGAAGCTTTCGCGCACCGCTGCTTCGGATTTCATCTGCAGAATCGGGTCGAAGCTGGTGAAGATCCGCAGCCCTTCTTCGGTCAAGTCTTCGTCACGGTAATCCTGACGCAATTGGCGTTTGACCAGATCGAGGAAATCCGGGAACGAACTGTCAGCCAGCGAGCCGGTTTTGGTCACACCCAACGGCATTTTCTTCGCTGCCGCTACGACTTCCGCTGTCGCCACGCCCTGCTGCTCCAGCAGGTCGAGGACCAGATTGCGCCGCTCCAGCGCACGATCCGGGTTGCGACGGGGATTGTAATAGGAAGGCCCCTTGACCAGACCGACCAACAAAGCGACTTGATGCAGTTTCAGCTCAGACAACGGCTGGCTGAAGAAGTACTGACTCGCCAGGCCAAAGCCGTGAACTGCGCGCTGCCCGTCCTGCCCGACGAACACTTCGTTGAGGTAGGCCTCAAGGATTTCCTGCTTGCTGTAATGGATTTCCAGCAGTACAGCCATCATCGCTTCTGTCAGCTTGCGCGTGATGCTGCGCTCATTGGTCAGGTAAAAGTTCTTGACCAATTGCTGAGTCAGCGTCGACCCGCCCTGACGCATCTGACCGGCAGATGCGTTGATCCAGAAAGCCCGTACGATGCCCTTCGGGGATACGCCGAAATGATGGTAGAAATCCCGATCTTCAACCGTGACGAGCGTGTCGAGCAAATAAGGAGGCGCCTGGTCGAGCTTGATCAGGATGCGGTCTTCGAGGTTCTTCGGATACAGGCCGCCAATCATCAGCGGCTCGAGACGCGCAACGGCAAGCTTGGCGCCATTGGCCGCGGCCAGCTCCGCCACGTAATCGCCGGAGAAGCGCACGCGAATCTGCTGCGCCGGATCAGCACCTTCGTAAAACTGGAAGCCACGGGTGTTGAGGTCTACGGTATTGCCGTTCACCGACGCAGCGCCGGGACCGTTGGCTACGCCCTCGCGGCGGTAGCCCAGTGCATCGAGCTCCAGAAGAAAGTCGTCGCGTGACAGCTTTTGCCCAACGAAGAGCTCCAACGGTCGTGCGTAGACTTTGGCCGGGATGGTCCAGCGCTTGCCGGAGAATTTCTCCTGAACGATGGAGTCCAGGTAAACGGCGAAGCAGCCAAGGATCACCAGCCCGACGAGACTGAGTTTCAGGGCCCAGCCCAACAGGCTGCGCAGCCGGCTGTTGGTGGGTTTGGGGGATTTTTTCGGGGTGCGGGATCGGGTCATGGCGGCGGATTATACGCACTTTCAATGGGCCCGACAGACCACCCTATAAGCGGTTTGCAGCAATGTCCTCAGCGGCCATAATGGCCACCTTTCGCTACGACTACCGACTTACCAACATTCAAGGATCGTCCGTGAGCCAGACACTGATAGCCGCGCTGCAAAACCCTGCCCTGTTCCCACATCCGGTGGAACAGTCTCAGGTCATCGAGACGCATATTTCCTGGGTCCTGCTCACCGGCCCATACGTCTATAAGATGAAGAAGCCGGTCAATTTCGGTTTCCTGGATTTCACCACCCTGAAGGCGCGCAAACATTTTTGTGAGCAGGAACTGATGCTAAACCAGCGCCTGACGGACGATCTTTACCTGGAAGTGCTCCCCATCACCGGCAGCATCGACGCTCCCCAGTTGAATGGTGAAGGCGAAGCAATAGAGTACGTGCTGAAAATGCGCCAGTTCCCGCAGGATGGACTGCTCAGCACTCTGCAAGCCAAGGGCGAATTGACGACCGCTCACATCGACGACATGGCGCGTCAGATCGCGGAGTTTCACCTGAAGTCGCCCAAGGTTCCGATGGAGAATCCGCTGGGTAGCGCTGACAGTGCCATGGCACCGGTCACGCAGAACTTTGAACAGATTCTGCCATTCCTCAATGAAAAATCTGACCTGATTCAGCTGGAAGCACTGGAGGCATGGGCTAAAACCAGCTTCGAACGCCTCAAGCCTTTGATGAATCAGCGCAAGCTGGACGGCTTCATCCGCGAATGCCACGGCGATATCCATCTGGGCAACGCTACTTTGATCAACGGCAAGGTGGTGATCTTCGACTGCATCGAGTTCAACGAGCCGTTCCGCATGACCGATGTGTATGCGGACATCGCGTTTCTGGCCATGGACCTTGAGGATCGCGGTCTGAAAAGCCTTTCCCGTCGGCTGGTCAGCCAGTACCTGGAACTGACCGGCGACTACGCAGGCCTTCAGTTGCTCAATTTTTACAAAGCGTACCGGGCACTGGTGCGCGCCAAGGTTGCACTGTTCAGCCTGAACGCCGATGCCGACCAGGTACAGCGTGCCGCGACGCTGCGCCAGTATCGTAACTACGCAAACCTGGCCGAGAGCTACAGCGCTATTCCATCGAACTTCCTGGCGATCACGCACGGTGTTTCCGCTGTCGGCAAAAGTCAGGTCGCCCTGCGACTGGTCGAAGCGCTCGGGGCCATTCGTCTGCGGTCCGATGTGGAACGCAAACGCCTGTTTGCGCACAGTGCCGATCTGTATTCCACCGACGTGAGTGCCTCCACTTACGAACGCCTGAACGAGCTGGCGGGCATCGTCCTCAGCGCCGGGCTGCCGGTGGTGATCGACGCCACCTATTTGAAACTCAATCAGCGTCAAACGACCGCGCAGGTTGCCGAGGCACTGGGAGCTCCTTTCCTGATCATTGACTGCGCAGCGCCAAAAGCCGTGATCGAAGGTTGGCTGGCCCAACGTCGCGCGCAAAATCAGGACCCATCCGACGCAACCATGGAAGTCATCGAAGCCCAACTGGCCAGTCGTGAGCCTCTGACGGCTGATGAAATCTTGCGCAGCAGACACGTCGAAACCAACGTCAGTGGCGATCTCGACAAACTGGTCGCTGACATTCGTCAGCATTTGCCAGGCCTCTAAGAGGGTAGGCTCACCAGTGGTCGAGTCGTGATGGATATCGCTTCACGGCTCCTCACTGGTGGCATTATAGTGGCGTCAGAATTCCAACAAGGAGGCGTCCGATGAACCAGCCCAAGCAGCTCGACTCACCCCTTTTTGCGTTGCTGCGAAAAGACGACGTGACCGCATTCAATCTCGAACGGCCCGCGCAAGGTCCTGTCGATCTTTCGGCGGGGGACTTTCGTGGCCTGGATCTACGCGAAATCAATGCTGACGGGATTGACTTCAGCGACGCCTATTTCAGGTCGGCAGATCTGCGCGGCGTAGATTTTCGAACGACAAAGCTGGAAGGCGCCAGCATCGCCCACGCCCAGATATCGGGTGCCTACTTTCCTCCGGAATTGAGTGCAGACGAGATTCTCATGTCCGTGAACTTCGGTACCCGCCTGCGTTATCGCACCCGCTAACCATCGACACCTTTCTGCGCCCTGCATGAATTTCCATGCCGGGCTTGCGCGTCTTTCCGATTCTTGTCCCTACCATTCAGCGGCGCAGCGCGCAATTGGCGAGCGAACGGCCGCGCCCGTGACATTCCTCTACTACGCTCAAGGGCATGGTTCGCCTTTCCGGTCTGTGCCGAACCTAGGGAGCAGTCAATACACGGAGTTTCATAAGGACAACGACTCATGGACGATGATCTTCAATGCATGAAGAACCTGGGGAAGACCTCGGTTCAATGGCTTCACGCTGCGGGCATTCACAACGCTGCCGACCTGCGCCGGCTTGGAGCGATCCAAGCGTATATGGCCGTCAAAATCAGAGGATTTCGCCCCTCTAAAGTCCTGCTCTACTCCTTGGAAGGCGCCCTGCTCGACCGTCACTGGTGCGACCTGCCAGCAGGGCGCAAAACCTCGCTGGACCAAAAACTGGACGGCATTGGTGCATAGCCCGCATGAGCTTTGGGCCGGTGGCAATAAATAGTTGAGCGACAGTGTTGACTTACAAATGAGAATCACTATGATTATCACATCCGGTCGCGAGACTGGCCGATAACCTGAATGGCTCCTTGGTTCGGACGCTCAGATTATCTCCTCATCAGGCTAATCACGGTTTTTGACCCGGCTCTTGCCGGGTCTTTTTTTGCCTGTATGGGTGACTCCTCTTCCGGTTTCAAGCGCTCACACCCAGATGCACCAGCAGATCATCCAGAAGGCTGGTTGACCCTAGCCGCAGTCGTCCCTGTTCAAGCCATCGCAGCCCAAAGCGTGCTCTTACAAGATCCATGTGTACCCGCGCTTCGTTGAGCGTACGGACATTTCCCGAGACATTGAGCCCGACATGCGCACCCGATTCGGCAATGGCCGCGATCAGAATTCGGCTGGCCTGTGCAGTCGGATTGACGGCCTGTTTGCCGGTGCTGGTTTTCAAGAAGTTCGCGCCCTCCTCAATCGCAACGCAACTCGCCCCGTGGATGACCTGCGGATCGCGCAGCACCCCGGTCTCCAACGTTACGGTCAACACGCCGTTATTGCCGCACCTGACCCGGCAGGCATTCACGATGTCTGCACCCACCTGCTTGTCCCCACCCAGCAGCGCGTGAAACGGATAGACCACATCGATTTCGTCAGCACCCGCGACGATCGCCGCATGAGCTTCCATGTCGGCTGAGCTGACAGAAGGCGAGCCGCCAGGAAAATTGACCGCGGCCACAACCTTGATATCGCGTGCGCAAAGGCTGTCGAGTGTGCGGCGAGCGAGCCCGGCGAACCTGGGCAGCACACAGATCGCTGCAACATGACCGACCGGCGTCAGCGCTCGCTGACACAGAGCGATGATCCTCTGCGGCGTGTCGTCGGCATTCAGTGAAGCCAGCTCCAGGATGCCAATTACCTGCTGTGCCAGCGCCTCATCGACTTCGCCCGCGTCGCTGACTTCACTCATCTTGTTCATTTCGCGTCTCCATACCTTTGGTTTGGCGCGACAATAATCGAGAGCGCACTCGCCTGAACGGCATAAAAGACGTTAAGGAGCAGCCCTACTTGATTACAAGAAATGTCCGAAGGACGTTGCCTGCACGAACGTCAAAATGTGAGCTTTTGTGTCGGCAGAACTGACTAATGCCGCTGATATCGGGAAACGACGGCGAAGTGGGTCAACCGGCCTACCATTGACTCCGTTCCGTTATCGACTGGCGGGTTTGGGTGCTGGCAGAATGCGCAGCCTGCTAAGCCGGGCATTCGTTGAGTATTTGCATTCGAGCGTCTTGCGCAAAGGAGGCTAGGTTGAAGTACCTGTGCGACAGCGCTGCGCTGATTGAAGGCAAAAGCATCGGATTTGACGTTGATGCGCTCAAAGTTCTGGCCGTGAGGCGAGCAGGTCAGGTTTATGTGTACGCCAATCGATGCCCGCATCGAGGCGTTCCGCTGGAATGGCAGGCTGATGAATTCCTCGACGCCAGCGCCAGCCTTATCCAATGCGCTACCCACGGCGCCCTCTTCCTGATAGAGAACGGCGAGTGCGTCGCAGGCCCTTGCGAGGGCAAATCCCTGAGGGCCATCGAGTGCGCAGAAGACGCTCGGGGCATCTGGATCAACCCAGCGGCACGGGACTAATGGGGCGAGACTCTGTGAGATGAATCTCCAGGCTGCGATCTATGCAGACTTCATCCGCGGTGAGTTTCACGCCGTACGCCAGGACTTCGACCCCCGCTGCCACGGCCTCGACCAGCGCGCTGGCATACGCCGCGTCGATTTCTGCGGCAGGCCGCACGGCATCAATGCCCGTCAGGTTCACGCAATAGAGCAGAACGGCGCGCACGCCCTCTCTGGCCAGCGACGCCAGCTCGCGTAGATGTCGGGCGCCGCGTTGAGTCACTGCATCAGGAAACGCAGCCACGCGGGTGTCATCGAAGCCCAGCGTTACGCTTTTGACTTCGAGATAAAGCGGGCCGTCCGGGTAATCCAGGCGGAAGTCGACACGGCTGTTTTCCTGACCGTAAGCCACCTCTCGCTTCAGCGCCGTGAACCCTGCCAACTCGGCAATCACACCTGCCATCAGCGCTTCTTCCACCAGACGATTGGCCCGCGCAGTGTTGACACACGCGAGCCGACCCTGAGGTGTCTCGGTGATCTCCCACGTTCCTGGCAGCTTGCGCTTGGGATCATTGGAGCGACTGAACCAGACGCGCCCGCCCGGCATCATGCAATTGAACATCGAACCCGTGTTGGGGCAATGAATTGTCAGCCGCTCGCCATCGGCTGTCTCGATGTCGGCGAGAAAGCGCTTGTAGCGTTGTATGAGCCGGCCTTCTTCCAGCGCTGGGGAAAATCGCATCAGCCCTGCCAACTCCGAAGACCACGGGCTATGCGAGTGACCGCCTCCTCAAGCCGCGAAAGGTTCTGGGTATAGGCAAAGCGCACATGATGACCTGCTCGATAGCGGCCAAAGTCCAGTCCGGGCGTAAATGCAACGTGCTCTGCTTCCAGAAAGTGATGGCAAAACGCAAAAGCATCGCCGCCGAAGGTGCTGATGTCCGCGTATAGATAGAAAGCACCTTCTGGCTCCACAGCAATGTTGAAACCCAAATGACGCAGCGCAGGCAAAAGAAAGTCGCGACGGCGAGCAAACTCTGCCCGACGCTGCTCCAGGATCGCGAGGGTCTGGGGCTCGAAACAGGCAAGCGCAGCGGTTTGGGCCATGCTTGGCGCGCTGATGTAGAGGTTCTGCGCCAGCTTCTCAAGATCAGCGACCGCCGCCTCGGGTGCCACCAGCCAGCCAAGCCGCCAGCCGGTCATGCCGAAATATTTGGAAAAGCTGTTGAGGACGAAAGCGTCGTCATCGACTTCCAGTACCGTGCTGGCCTCTGTGCCATAAGTCAGGCCATGGTAGATCTCGTCAACGACGAGATGGCCATCCCGAGCTTTGAGTGACGCGGCAAGCGCAGCAAGCTCGTCACGGTGCAGCAACGTGCCGGTCGGATTGGCCGGAGAAGCCACCAATGCACCCACGCTGTCCTCATTCCAGTGTTGAGCAACCAGATCAGCGGTCAGCTGGTAGCGGACCTCTGGCCCTACAGGCACCAACTGCGCAGCGCCCTCCACAAGGCGCAAAAAGTGTCGATTGCAGGGATAGCCCGGATCGGCCAGCAACCAATGCTTACCGGGATCGACCAGCAAGCTGGCTGCCAGCAGTAACGCGCCTGAGCCGCCGGGCGTAATCAGGATACGACCCGGATCGACATGCACGCCGTAGCGTTGTGCATAGAACCCGGCGATGGCCTCGCGCAATTCCGGCAGGCCGCGTGCGGCCGTGTAACGCGTTTTGCCCGCTGCCAATGCCGCCTGACCAGCCTTTATGATCGGTTCGGCGGTGGTGAAGTCCGGCTCGCCGATCTCAAGGTGAATGACGTCATGCCCCGCCGCCTGCAGCTCATTGGCCCGCGCCAACAGCGCCATGACATGAAAGGGTTCGATAGCGCGGCTGCGCGCACTGTAGGGCTGTGGCATTGGCCTTCCTTTGGTGAGGGGTGGCAAGTCAGGCGGCCGATTCTACTCATCCGCCCCAGCGGGCTACAGCGTTTATCACGTTGCAGGAAGCGAGGTGCAGCCGACAGTCCAGAAATACGGGCCTTTGCCCTACAGGCGCTAGACTCAGCGCACTGCAAAATAATATAAAACCGCGCGCCTGAGCTGTGGTCATAGCTCACGTGCGTGCTGCAGGCCATGCTCGACAACCGGGAGTAGCGCGCTCCGATTCGATCTGGTAAGTTCGCCCGCTTGCAGCCGCAGGGCCGGCAGGTGTCGGCGATGGATCTTAACCTGTGTAATGGCTTAGAAGAGTGAGAGGCGGTCCGTTCATGCCCACCGAAGAAAAGCAAAAGAGCAACCCGGCAATCAGTAATTTCGAACCCTACGTTGCGACAAAGGGTGAGGAATACATGGGCAAACCCATGCGAGATCACTTCACCAAGATCCTGACCAAATGGAAACAGGACTTGATGCAGGAAGTCGACCGCACGGTTGATCACATGAAGGATGAAGCGGCCAACTTTCCTGACCCTGCTGACCGTGCAAGCCAGGAAGAAGAATTCGCTTTGGAGCTGCGCGCCCGAGACCGTGAGCGCAAGCTGATCAAGAAGATCGACAAGACGCTGCAACTGATCCTCGACGAAGACTACGGCTGGTGCGAATCCTGCGGTGTCGAGATCGGCATCAAGCGCCTTGAGGCCCGTCCAACGGCCGACATGTGCGTAGACTGCAAGAGTCTCGCTGAAATCAAGGAAAAACAGGTCGGTAAATGATCCTGTTGCTCCCATGAAAAGGACGCTTCGGCGTCCTTTTCTGTTTTCGGCACCTGCCTTTGATGCCCGGATAGCCCACGAAACCGCCGATCAGCTGCGTCGCGTTTTCCCACACTGCCGGCCAGGTCGTCCGGTATTTAGTACGTTTTATTTCCAGTACCATCAGCGCCCATGAAAACCCCTTCTTATATAGGGCGCTTTGCGCCAACCCCCAGCGGGTACCTTCACTTCGGCTCGCTGGTCGCGGCGCTGGCCTCGTACCTCGATGCCCGCTCTGCCGGTGGCAAATGGCTGATGCGCATGGAGGACCTCGACCCTCCCCGCGAGGTGCCGGGTGCGCAGGCAGGTATTCTCAAGACGCTCGAAGCCTATGGCTTTGAGTGGGACGGCGAAGTGGTCAGGCAGAGCGACCGGCACCACGCCTACCAGGACATCATCAATCGCTGGTTCAGCCACGGGCTTGCCTACGCCTGCACGTGTTCGCGCAAGCAGCTGGAAAACTACAACGGCATTTATCCGGGATTCTGTCGTGATGCCGGGCACTCACCCGACAACGCGGCGATCCGGATTCGCGTGCCTGAACTTGAGTATCGGTTCGAAGACCGAGTACAGGGCGAGTTTCGCCAGCATTTGGGGCGCGATTCGGGCGACTTCATCATTCGCCGCCGGGATGGCTTTTACGCCTATCAGCTGGCGGTTGTCCTTGATGACGGCTGGCAAGGCGTGACCGACATCGTAAGAGGCGCCGATTTGCTTGATTCCACGCCGCGCCAGTTGTACTTGCAGGAACTGCTCGGCCTGCCGCAGTCGCGCTATCTTCATGTGCCACTGATCACCCAGCCAGACGGTCACAAGCTGGGTAAGTCCTATCGCTCTCCCCCACTGCCGTCCGATCAGGCCACTCCGCTGCTGCTCCGGGGGCTGCGGGCTTTGGGCCAGTGGGTACCGGGAGAACTGGCCTACGCCTCCCCGCGAGAGGTGCTGGAGCACGCGATTTCGCACTGGGATGCCGATTCCATACCCCGCCTGGGCGCCATCGAGGAAGCACGAATAGACTGAGCGCTGCCGAGCGGTCCATATTTATGCAGCACAACGCTGGCCGAAACGTCGCTTGCAGCCCCATCGCCATCCGTTACCATGCCGCTCCGTCATCTACTGGTCGTTCAACCTGGGAGGCCAAATGTACATTTATCGATTGGTCCTGCTGCTGGTGGTGGGCATCTATCTGTTTTCCCCGGCCATCATGGACTGGTGGATAGACGCGACAGGCGCCTGGTACAGGCCGTACATGCTGTGGTTAATCCTGATCGTAGTGACCTTCATTCTGCAGAGCCAACGAGATGCCGATGAGCTTTAGCCTGACCCAGATGATTCTGGTCAGTGCCGCCTACCTGACGGTCCTGTTCGGAGTCGCCTGGATCAGCGAACGTGGACTGATCCCGCGCTGGATCATTCGTCACCCGTTGACATACACGCTGTCGCTGGGCGTTTACGCCAGTGCCTGGGCGTTCTACGGCACGGTGGGCCTGGCTTACGAGTACGGATACGGTTTCCTGTCGAGTTACCTTGGGGTATCCGGCGCATTTCTGTTGGCTCCCGTCCTGCTGTACCCCATTCTCAAGATCACCCGCACCTATCAACTCTCCTCGCTGGCCGACCTTTTCGCCTTCCGGTTTCGCAGCACCTGGGCGGGCGCGCTCACCACAATCTTCATGCTGATCGGCGTTTTGCCGCTGCTGGCGCTGCAAATCCAGGCGGTTGCCGACTCCATCGGCATTCTGACCCGCGAACCCGTGCGCAACTACGTAGCGTTTGCGTTCTGTGTGCTGATCACGCTGTTCACCATCTTCTTCGGCTCGCGCCATATCGCCACGCGTGAGAAACATGAAGGGCTGGTGTTCGCCATCGCTTTTGAGTCGGTGATCAAGCTGGTCGCCATCGGCGGCATCGGTCTTTACGCGCTATACGGTGTATTCGATGGGCCGCAGAGCCTCGAACAATGGTTGCTGCAGAACCAGAGCGCGCTGGCGGCCCTGCACACCCCACTGCAGGAAGGTCCGTGGCGGACGCTGCTGCTGGTGTTTTTCGCCTCCGCCATCGTAATGCCGCACATGTATCACATGACCTTCACCGAGAACCTCAACCCGCGCTCACTGGTCAGCGCCAGCTGGGGCCTGCCACTGTTCCTGCTGCTGATGAGTCTGGCGGTACCGCTGGTGCTTTGGGCCGGCCTGAAACTGGGCGCCACCACCAGCCCTGAATACTTCACCCTTGGCATCGGCATCGCCGCGCACAGCAAAACCCTGGCCCTGCTCGGCTATGTTGGCGGGCTGTCCGCCGCCAGCGGGCTGATCATTGTCACCACGCTGGCGCTGTCCGGCATGGCGCTGAACCATCTGGTACTGCCGCTCTACCAGCCGCCTGCCGAAGGCAATATCTATCGCTGGCTGAAATGGACCCGGCGCGGGCTGATTGTCGCGATCATCATGGCCGGCTTCGGCTTCTACCTCCTGCTCGGCGCCAAACAAAATCTGGCGAACCTGGGTATCGTCGCGTTTGTAGCGACCCTGCAATTCCTGCCCGGGGTGTTGTCGGTACTGTACTGGCCGGCCGCCAATCGCCGCGGCTTCATGGCCGGGCTGATCGCGGGCATCGTGGTCTGGACCATCAGCATGTTGTTGCCACTGATCGGTAACTTCCAGGGTTTCTACATCCCGCTGCTGAACATGATCTACGTGCTCGACGACACCAGTTGGCACATGGCTGCAATCGCCTCGCTGGCCGCGAACGTGCTGGTGTTCACTCTGATTTCCCTGTTCAGCAACCCCAGTCCCGAGGAAGCCAGTGCGGCCGAAGCCTGCGCTGTGGATAACGTTCGTCGTCCGCAGCGGCGCGAATTGCACGCCGCCTCCCCGCAAGAGTTCGCCACGCAGTTGGCCAAGCCCTTGGGCGCAAAGGCTGCACAGAAGGAGGTCGAACAAGCCCTGCGCGATCTGTACCTGCCGTTCGACGAGCGCCGGCCTTATGCCCTAAGGCGTCTGCGCGACCGCATCGAAGCGAACCTCTCCGGCCTGATGGGGCCGAGCGTCGCGCAGGACATGGTCGAGACCTTCCTGCCGTATAAGTCCGGCAGCGAGAACTACGTCACCGAGGACATTCATTTCATCGAGAGCCGCCTGGAGGATTACCACTCCCGCCTCACCGGTCTCGCTGCCGAGCTCGACGCCTTGCGTCGCTACCATCGGCAGACCTTGCAGGAACTGCCGATGGGCGTGTGTTCGCTGGCCAAGGATCAGGAAATCCTGATGTGGAACAAGGCCATGGAAGAACTGACCGGCATCGGTGCTCAGCGCGTGGTCGGGTCGCGGCTCGAAACCATCGTTGATCCCTGGAAGCAACTGCTGCTCGGCTTCATCAACGTACCGGACGAGCATTTACACAAGCAGCGGCTGGCGCTTGACGGCCAGACGCGCTGGCTCAACTTGCACAAAGCAGCGATCGACGAACCCCTGGCGCCCGGCAACAGCGGCCTGGTGATTCTGGTTGAGGACCTGACCGACACGCAGATGCTCGAGGACAAACTCGTGCACTCTGAACGCCTCGCCAGCATTGGTCGGCTGGCTGCGGGGGTTGCCCACGAAATCGGCAATCCGATCACCGGTATCGCCTGCCTGGCGCAAAACCTGCGCGAAGAGCGCGAGGAAGACAGCGAGCTGACCGAAATCAGCAGCCAGATCATCGAACAGACCAAGCGCGTATCGCGCATCGTGCAGTCGCTGATGAGCTTCGCCCATGCAGGCGGGCATCAACACGCCGATGAGCCGGTATGCCTGGCAGAGGTGGCACAGGATGCCATTGGTCTGCTCGCGCTGAACCGGCGCAATTTCGAGGTGCAATTCTATAATCTGTGCAACCCGAACCACTGGGTGGAGGGTGACCCGCAGCGGCTCGCCCAGGTCCTCATCAACCTGCTCTCGAACGCACGTGACGCGTCACCCGCCGGCAGCGCAGTGCGGGTCAAAAGCGAAGCCTCCGAACACACCGTGGACCTGATCGTTGAAGACGAAGGCAGCGGCATTCCAAAGGCCATTATGGATCGTCTGTTCGAACCCTTCTTCACTACCAAGGATCCGGGCGAAGGAACAGGACTGGGGCTTGCACTGGTCTATTCCATCGTTGAAGAGCATTATGGACAAATCACCATCGACAGCCCGGCTGACCCCGAGCACCAACGCGGGACCCGTATCAGGGTGACCTTACCGCGCCACGTCGAAGCGACGTCCGCCGTGAACTGAGACCGTCGAGAGAACCGAATCAATGCCCCACATTTTGATCGTTGAAGACGAAACCATTATCCGCTCCGCCCTGCGCAGGCTGCTGGAACGCAACCAATACCAAGTCAGCGAAGCCGGGTCCGTGCAGGAAGCTCAGGAACGTTTCAGTATTCCCTCGTTTGACCTGATCGTCAGCGATTTGCGCCTGCCCGGCGCACCCGGCACCGAGCTGATCAAGCTGGGTCAGGGCAAGCCGGTGCTGATCATGACCAGCTACGCCAGCCTGCGCTCGGCAGTGGATTCGATGAAAATGGGCGCGGTTGATTACATCGCCAAACCCTTCGACCACGACGAAATGCTTCAGGCTGTCTCGCGCATCCTGCGCGATCGCCAGACCCTGCAGAGCATGCAGGCCGAGCGCGCGGCCACGAGCAAGGTTGCGACCGGCGACAAGGCCGGCCCTGACAACAGCAATGGCGAGATAGGCATCATCGGCTCCTGCCCGCCCATGCAGGACATGTACAGCAAGATCCGTAAAGTCGCGCCGACTGACTCCAATGTGTTGATTCAGGGCGAGTCCGGCACGGGCAAGGAATTGGTCGCTCGTGCGTTGCATAACCTTTCGCGGCGCGCCAAGGCACCGATGATTTCGGTAAACTGTGCGGCGATTCCTGAATCGCTTATCGAATCCGAACTGTTTGGCCATGAAAAAGGCGCGTTCACCGGCGCCAGTGCCGGGCGTGCCGGCCTCGTCGAGGCTGCGGACGGCGGGACGCTCTTTCTGGACGAAATTGGCGAACTGCCGCTCGAAGCGCAGGCGCGATTGCTGCGCGTGCTCCAGGAAGGCGAGATACGCCGGGTGGGCTCGGTACAGTCGCAAAAAGTCGATGTGCGGCTGATCGCAGCGACCCACCGCGACCTCAAGAGCCTGGCCAAAGTCGGCCAGTTCCGTGAGGACTTGTACTACCGTCTGCACGTTATCGCCCTCAAGCTGCCTGCGTTGCGTGAACGCGGCGCGGACGTGAACGAAATCGCAACCGCGTTTCTTGCACGGCAGAGCGCAAAAGCCGGGCGGACTGACCTGCGCTTCGCCCCGGATGCGGAACTGGCGATTCGGCAATATTCGTGGCCTGGCAACGTACGAGAGCTGGAGAACGCTGTGGAGCGCGCGGTAATCCTGTGCGAAAGCCCGGAGATCTCTGCTGAACTGTTGGGCATCGACATCGAGCTGAGCGATCTCGATGTAAACGAGTTTATCGGCCTTGCACCACAAACGGCGGGCTCGTCGAGCTCCACTGCCGGCGAGCCGACTGAAGATCTATCGCTTGAAGATTATTTCCAGCATTTCGTTCTGGAGCATCAGGACCACATGACCGAAACCGAACTGGCACGCAAGCTGGGCGTCAGTCGCAAGTGCCTGTGGGAGCGTCGCCAACGGCTGGGCATCCCCCGCCGCAAGACCGGCGTGGCGAGCGAGACCTGAGGCTGGGCATGCGCAAGGCTCTGGCACGCGGGTTACAGACGATGTGAAAAAACTGTTACCGCGCAGGAACAGGACGTAACAAAACCGGGGCATACGGTAACGACTCCCCGGTTTTTTTTCGCCGGCGGAAAATAGCGTCAATTTGCCACACCCTTGATTTCAAAGGCTTGCAGCCAGGTTTGCGAAAGTTGGCACAGGTACTGCTATAGGTATTCGTACAAGAACAACAAAAATCAGTCACCCGCAAAACCAACATAATAAAAACAAGACGAATCGACTCACGCATAACAAAAACAACACGGCGGAGGCGCAGCTAACTGATTCTTTTGGAGAGGCGTTGCATTTGGGACTTGTCCCGCAACCAGGCCGAGAACAACAAAAACTACCCTTAGGTAGAGCCTGAACTGGTTGGATCGAGAGATCACTGCCGCACAGCGACCAAAGCAATCCGTTTGCTCTTGACTCCCGATTGGGAGAGTTCACTGGCGAAAGCCGTGAATGGGCGGTCAACAAAAATAAAAAGCCCATCAGACAATAAAAATAAGAGCACGCACTTTGGGGGAGCTTCGGCTCCCCCAGTAGCATCCGCGTTTTAATCCCCGCCCGCCGCACCTCGCACCCGCTGTTGATAGCCGATTTCCCGCCGCTGCCCCCTTGCAGTCAAGGCGCTCACCCGTCCGATGCGCTGCCTCCTACACCATCCCCCGACTAAATGCTAGAATCCCCGCCCATCGTGCGGTCACTCTTCGAAATTGGCCGAATATTCCTTCAAACAGTGCATCCCATGCTGAAGAAGCTGTTCCAGTCATTCCGTTCCCCACTGCGCAAGCCGCAGCAACACGTGCGCACAACGCCTGAGGTGCTCAGCAGCAGCCAGCATTCGTTGCAACGCAATCAATTCAGCCGCTATGCGGTGAACATCGTCGAGCGCTTGCAGACCGCGGGCTATCAAGCGTATCTGGTTGGCGGCTGCGTCCGCGACATGATGCTTGGCATCACTCCCAAGGATTTCGACGTTGCCACCAGCGCCACGCCAGAGCAAATCCGCGCCGAGTTCCGCAACGCCCGCATCATCGGCCGTCGCTTCAAGCTGGTACACATCCATTTCGGACGTGAAATCATCGAAGTCGCTACGTTCCGCGCCAATCATCCGATTGACGACGAAGATGAAGACAGCAACCAGTCATCACGCAACGAGAGCGGGCGCATCCTGCGTGACAACGTGTACGGCACGCTGGAAGACGACGCCCAGCGCCGGGACTTCACCATCAACGCGCTTTACTACGACCCGGTCACCGAGCGCGTGCTCGACTACGCCAACGGCGTCCACGACATCCGCAATCGCCTGATCCGCCTGATCGGCGACCCGCAACAGCGTTACAAGGAAGACCCGGTACGCATGCTGCGGGCCGTGCGGTTTGCCGCCAAGCTGGATTTCGGCATCGAAAAACACAGCGCAACGCCGATTCGTCCGCTCGCGCCAATGCTGCGCGACATCCCCTCTGCACGTCTGTTTGAGGAGGTGCTGAAGCTGTTTCTCTCGGGGTACGCGGAAGCCACGTTCGAAATGCTTGTGGATCTCGAACTGTTCGAGCCGCTGTTCCCGGCCAGTTCCAAGGCGCTGGAATACAACCCCACTTACACCCACACGCTGATCAGCGAGGCGCTGGCCAATACTGACCTGCGCATTAAACAGAACAAACCGGTCACACCGGCTTTCCTGTTTGCCGCTTTGCTGTGGCCCGCCCTGCCCGCTCGCGTGCTGCGTCTGCAGGAACGCGGCATGCCGCCGATTCCCGCCATGCAGGAAGCGGCGCACGAATTGATCACCGAACAATGTCAGCGTATCGCGATCCCAAAACGGTTCACGCTGCCGATCCGCGAGATCTGGGACATGCAGGAGCGTCTGCCACGTCGCTCCGGCAAGCGCGCTGACCTGCTGCTTGAAAACCCGCGTTTCCGCGCCGGTTATGACTTCCTGTTGCTGCGCGAATCCGCCGGAGAAGAAACCGACGGACTCGGTGAGTGGTGGACCGAATATCAGGACGCCAACGATTCGGGTCGCCGCGACATGATTCGCGACCTGGGCAGCAAGCCTGATGCCACTGGTCAGGGGCCGCGCAAACGCCGTCGCAGCAGCAGCGGAAAGCGCAAACGCGCTGGCGTCGACGGTTCGGAATAAGAGCTGATGATCGAGCGCGTTTATATCGGCCTGGGCAGTAATCTGGCCGATCCAGAAGAGCAACTGCGCGACGCGCTCAAGGCAATGGCCCGGCTGGCGCAAAGCAGCCTGTCAGGAGTGTCTTCCTTCTATGCCAGCGACTCGCTGCTGCCGGGTCAGCCGCGCTATACCAACGCCGTTGCGGCCCTCGACACATCGCTTCCCCCGCTGGCGCTCCTCGATGCGTTGCAGGCCATCGAGAATCAGCAGGGCCGCGAGCGGCAGGAACGCTGGGGGCCGCGCACGCTGGACCTCGACATCCTGTTGTTCGGCAACCGCCTCATCGACGAACCACGCTTGAAGGTGCCGCACTATCAAATGCAGGAGCGCGCGTTCGTGCTGTATCCGCTCGCCGAACTGGCGCCCGGTCTGACCTTTGCCGATGGCCGTCGGCTGGATGATTTGCTGGCCGGATGCCCGTTCGAAGGCCTTGAGCGATTGCCGAGCTAGAGCAATGGCGGGTGCCCACGTGCAGCCGTCACACCTGGAATTGACTTCGCGCCCCCTCCTCACGAAGATAAGCGTCCCAAAGCCGGGCGACCGGCCACAAGGCGCGGAACAGGCCGTTGCAAACATCGCGAAACGACGATGTGCCTGCTTCCCAAGATGAATCACGCGTTGCTCGCCGCAGTATTCACAGCGCCTGAATGAGGACTTTCCATGCCCGACATCACCGTTACGTCCCTGCTGGCCCTGAAGCAGAAAGGTGAAAAAATCACCATGCTGACCTGCTACGACGCAACTTTTGCCCATACCGCCAGCCAGGCAGGTGTTGAAGTCCTGCTGGTCGGCGACTCGCTGGGCATGGTCCTTCAAGGCCATGACAGCACCTTGCCGGTGACCACCGCCGAGATGGCGTACCACGTGGCTGGCGTCAAACGCGGCAATCAGGGCGCTCTTATTCTTGTCGACTTGCCGTTCATGTCGTACGCCACCCCTGACCAGACCTTCGCCAACAGCGCCATGCTCATGCAGGCCGGGGCGCACATGGTCAAGATCGAGGGCGCGGCGTGGCTGGCGGATTCAATCCGGCTGCTGGCCGAGCGCGGCGTTCCGGTGTGCGCGCACATGGGGCTGACGCCTCAGGCGGTAAACGTGCTCGGCGGTTACAAAGTGCAGGGCCGTCAGGAAGCGCAGGCACGGCAGATGCGTGCCGATGCCATCACGCTGGAACAAGCGGGCGCGGCGATGATTTTGCTGGAGTGTGTGCCCACCGAGTTGGCCCAGGAAATCACCCACGCCGTGAAGATTCCGGTCATCGGTATTGGCGCCGGCATCGACACGGATGGCCAGGTGCTTGTCCTGCACGACATGCTCGGGTTGTCGATCACCGGCCGTGTACCCAAGTTCGTGAAGAATTTCATGACCGGCCAGCCGGACATTCAGTCAGCGATCAGCGCGTATGTTCGTGCGGTCAAAGACCTCAGCTTCCCCGCCCCAGAACACGGATTCTCGGCATGAACACAGTCAAAACCGTTCGCGAACTGCGCGCCGCCGTTGCCCGCGCGCGCAGTGAAGGCAAGCGCATTGCCCTGGTGCCCACGATGGGCAACCTGCACAGTGGCCACATCGCGCTGGTGACCAAAGCGGTGCAGCGTGCCGATTTCGTGATCGCCAGCATCTTCGTCAATCCGCTGCAATTTGGCCCCAGCGAAGACCTGGCTTCTTACCCGCGCACGCTGGCGGCCGATCAGGAGCAGCTACTCCAGGCCGGTTGCCATCTGCTGTTCACGCCGACCGTCGATGAGATGTACCCGCACGGCATGGCCGATCAGACCATCGTTCGCGTACCGGTGGTTTCCGAGGGCCTGTGCGGCGGCAGCCGACCCGGCCACTTCGACGGTGTCTCTACGGTGGTCAGCAAGCTGTTCAACATGGTCCAGCCGGACATCGCAATTTTCGGCCAGAAAGACTTTCAACAACTGGCGGTCGTCAACGCATTGGTGCGCGACCTGAACATGCCCATTCAGATCATCGGCGAACCCACCGTGCGTGCCGCCGACGGCCTGGCCCTGTCGTCACGCAATGGCTACCTGAGCGAAGACCAACGCGCTGCGGCGCCTGCCCTGTACCGTGTGATCAAGCAGATCGGCGACGCCTTGCGAAGCGGCGACCAGAACCATGACCAACTGCTGAGCGACGGCGTGAAGGCACTCGAAGCGGCGGGTTTTCGTCCGGACTATCTTGAGATTCGCAACGCCGTCAGCCTGCGCCCTGCGACCTCGGAGGACCAGGATCTGGTCGTGCTGGGCGCTGCGTTTCTGGGCAAGACTCGCTTGATCGACAACCTGCATCTGGTCAAGGAGTAACCAGCCCCTGCGGCGCCAGGTAGCATCCGTTCCTGAATGAAGCAAAAGTCACGTGATCGGATGACCATCTGCGCCTATGCTCATTGCGCCGTGCCACGGTTGCAGCCCAGCCAGCGAGTTACGGGCGCTGGCGATGAACTTTCGACTTACCTGCAATGCCATACCGATACAGTTCGTGTCACACCGGCAATTACCCTGTGAGAAAAAGTACCGAGCAAAGGTAAAGCAAGGCGCAGACATCGGCGTTGCCGGGGACTAGTCTCCGATGCACCCACGAATTCATGTCCAATCCTGCTTTTCAGTGTCCAAAAGAGCAGTTCAAGTACAAGGAAACCCGCAGCGATGGCGTACTACCGCACTCCTCATGACGTTACGACTCTGCCCGCCTGGCAGGCGCTCAACGATCACCGCAAAGCGATGCAGAATTTCAGCATGCGCGAGGCGTTCAACGCAGACCCCAAGCGTTTCGACGAATTCACCCTCAGCAGTGCCGGGCTGTTCCTCGACTACTCAAAAAACCTCATCACGGCCGAAACCCGACAGCTGTTGGTCGATCTGGCCAATGAAGTCGGCTTGAAAGAAGCCATCAAGGCGCAGTACGACGGCGAGTTGGTCAACGCCTCCGAAGGCCGACCAGCGCTGCACACCGCGCTGCGTCGTCCGGTCGGCGACAAGCTGCTGGTCAACGGCGTCAACGTGATGCCGGAAGTCCACAAAGTGCTCAATCAGATCACTGACCTGGTCGGGCGCATCCACGATGGGCTGTGGCGCGGCTACACCGAAAAGCCGATCACCGACGTGGTGAACATCGGTATTGGCGGCTCTTTCCTGGGCCCTGAGCTGGTGTCCGAAGCGCTGCTGTCCTACGCGCAGAAAGGCGTTCGCTGCCATTATCTGGCGAACATCGACGGCACTGAGCTGCACGAGCTGACGCAAAAACTGCGCGCCGAGACCACGCTGTTCATCGTTTCGTCGAAGACCTTTACCACCTTGGAAACGCTGAAGAACGCCACGGCGGCCCGCGCCTGGTATCTGGCGCAAGGTGGTTCGGAGGCAGAGCTGTATCGCCACTTCATCGCTGTATCGAGCAACAATGCCGCCGCAGTGGCGTTTGGTATCCGTGAAGAAAACATCTTCCCGATGTGGGACTGGGTCGGCGGCCGTTATTCGCTGTGGTCGGCAATCGGTCTGCCTATCGCCCTGGCGATCGGCATGTCCAACTTCAAGGAGCTGCTGTCCGGCGCCTACACCATGGACCAGCATTTCCAGAACGCCGAATTTGAAGAAAACATGCCGGTTCTGCTGGGCCTGCTGGGTGTCTGGTACGGCAATTTCTGGGGGGCGCAAAGCCACGCGATCCTGCCGTACGACCACTACTTGCGCAATATCACCAAGCACCTGCAGCAGCTGGACATGGAATCCAACGGCAAAAGCGTTCGCCAGGACGGCGTGCCGGTCAAAACCGACACGGGCCCGGTGATCTGGGGCGGCGTGGGGGCAAACGGTCAGCATGCGTACCACCAGTTGCTGCACCAGGGCACCCAGATGATCCCGGCTGACTTCATTGTGCCGATCGTCAGCTTCAACCCGGTGTCCGACCACCACCAGTGGCTGTATGCCAACTGCCTCTCGCAGAGCCAGGCATTGATGCAGGGCAAGACCCGCTCCGAGGCCGAGGCCGAGCTGCGCGCCAAGGGCGTCGCGGAAGACGAAGTGAAGCGCGTCGCGCCGCACAAAGTCATCCCAGGCAATCGCCCGAGCAACACCATTGTCGTCGAGCGCATCAGCCCTCGCCGTCTGGGCGCGCTGGTCGCGATGTACGAACACAAGGTGTTCGTGCAAAGCGTTATCTGGGGCACAAACGCCTTCGACCAATGGGGTGTGGAACTGGGTAAGGAACTGGGCAAAAACGTTTACAGCCGACTTGTCGGCACCGAAGAGACCAATGCCGAAGACGCTTCGACTCAAGGCCTGATCAATTACTTCCGCGGTCGTCACCGCGGCTGATACCTGGCTTGCTGTAGGTAACCCACCTGAGGCAAACAAAACCCGCTCCTCGCAAGAGGCAGCGGGTTTTGTACATATGGGCTTTAGTGATTCGGCTCAGTCCTCGAGATCCGGCAGCGCCGTCGGGTCAAGCTGAATGGTGTGCTGGCGTGGATTGCGCTCACACAAAAACAGGTCTTCTCGGGGCCCTTCCTTGGGGCCGACGTGACGCAAGTGCATCAACGACCCGCACCAGGGGCATTGCGCGGTCAGGCGATTGACAGCCAAGCGGCCGTTTTGACTCATCTCAAGGTAATGTCGCGATCCGAAAAAATGGTCAAACTTTCGCCGACGCAGCACCGCCGACATTGCAACAGCCATGACCGCGACGACGAATGAAAACATGAAGAACGTCGACCACGAGCTCTGACCGCCCAGGGGCGGCTGGAATACCGTGAAGTACAACCCGATCAGGCTGGCGGCTCCGGTGATGTAGCCGAAACTGGAAACGCTGCTGCTGTCCAGACTGCGGCCACCGAATGCCGGGTGACGCTCGATGTACAGCTGCTCGGGTGTGAACGTGGGCCGCTCGCTGTTGCTGATATTGACGTTGGCGCCACGAAAATCACCGACGCCTACGTTCAGGCTATGGTCGCCGCTTTGGTCGCCATGGTTGGGGTTCGGCAAAAGAGTGGCTCCTGAAAGGTCAGCTATGGGATGGCCGGCGATTGTCCATGCCTTGAACTGAGGCGGAAATCAGCCCCATCCCCGATTCCCGTGGGAAGCCGAGACACGTTTTGTCGTATGTTTCCGTAGGACAGCCGCACGACTGGAAGGAGAAGCTCAAGAGCAGGTTTGACCGCAGACTCGGTCCGACCTCTATTCGGTCGTCCTGCCGACAAAGGGCTTAAATTACCATCGTCATTCATGCAACCATGCACCCCTTGATTCCGCTGCCCGCCCTCTCTTTTATGCCTCTTCAAACGCAGGCCGGCGCAGCTTCCCCATTGCTGAGGATTAGCACCATGCAAGACGTCGTAATCGTTGCCGCCACTCGCACCGCCGTGGGCAGTTTCCAGGGTTCGCTGGCGAATATTCCTGCAGTGGAACTGGGCGCGGCGGTCATTCGCCAACTCCTGGCGCAGACTGGCCTGGACGGTGCGCAGGTTGATGAAGTCATCATGGGCCAGGTGCTGACAGCCGGCGCCGGGCAAAACCCCGCACGCCAGGCCGCTATCAAGGCGGGCTTGCCGTTCGCTGTGCCGGCCATGACGCTGAATAAAGTCTGTGGCTCGGGCCTCAAAGCACTGCACCTGGCGACCCAGGCGATCCGTTGCGGCGATGCAGAGGTGATCATCGCCGGCGGGCAGGAGAACATGAGCCTGGCCAACTATGTTCTGCCGGGCGCGCGCACGGGTCTGCGCATGGGCCACGCAACCATGATCGACACGATGATCAGCGACGGCTTGTGGGATGCTTTCAACGACTACCACATGGGCATCACGGCAGAGAACCTCGCCGAGAAATACCAGATCAGCCGCGAGGCGCAGGACGCGTTTGCCGCCGCTTCTCAGCAGAAGGCCGCTGCGGCCATTGAGGCCGGGCGTTTTGTCGACGAGATCACGCCGATTCTGATCCCTCAGCGCAAAGGCGATCCGCTGTCCTTCGCGACCGACGAGCAGCCACGCGCTGGCACAACCGCTGAATCGCTCGCCAAGCTCAAGCCGGCCTTCAAGAAAGAGGGCTCGGTAACGGCCGGGAATGCGTCGTCACTCAACGACGGCGCAGCGGCGGTCATTCTGATGAGCGCCAACAAGGCCGAGGCGCTGGGTTTGCCGGTGCTGGCACGCATTGCCGCCTACGCCAACGCCGGCGTAGACCCGGCGATCATGGGCATTGGCCCGGTGAGCGCAACCCGCCGCTGCCTGGACAAGGCCGGCTGGTCGCTGGAAGAGCTGGACCTGATCGAAGCCAACGAGGCGTTCGCTGCGCAATCCCTGTCGGTGGGCAAGGAGTTGGGTTGGGACATGGACAAGGTGAACGTCAACGGTGGTGCCATTGCCATCGGCCACCCGATCGGCGCATCGGGCTGCCGCGTGCTGGTGACGTTGCTGCACGAGATGATCAAGCGCGACGCGAAAAAGGGCTTGGCGACGCTGTGCATTGGCGGTGGACAGGGCGTGGCGTTGGCGCTGGCGCGTTAACGAAGGCCGATGCGACGGCGATCAATTTCGCCGTCGCCCCCTGACACCGCCCCAATCGCAGTCAAAGCACGAACTGTAGGAGCGCGCTTGCCCGCGAATGCGTCCTTCCAGATGTTCGTGGGCAAATTGACACAACGCCTTCGCGGGCAAGCGCGCTCCTACACATTGCGCGCCGCCTTGTCACATCCGTCCGACATGCCCCAAGCAGAGGCGCAGACCCGTCACTGCCAGCCAAACTTGCGCACATAAAACCCTTTTACTGCCTGGGTCAGCGCCACGTACGCAATCAGAATGACCGGCAAGATGACGAAGTACAGCGGTGGCAACGCCTGCAGTTTGAAGTAGTGCGCCAGCGGGCCCATCGGCAGGAAGATGCCCACCGCCATGATCACCCCGGTCATTATCATCAGCGGCATCGCTGCACGGCTCTGCAGGAACGGGATCTTCGGCGTGCGGATCATGTGTACGATCAGCGTTTGTGTCAGCAGACCCACCACAAACCAGCCGGACTGGAACAGGGTCTGGTGCTCTGGTGTATTGGCGCCGAACACGTACCACATGACCGCAAAAGTGGTGATGTCGAAGATCGAGCTGATAGGCCCGAAAAACAGCATGAAGCGTCCTACGTCGGCGGGCTGCCAGCGCTGCGGCTTCTTCAGCAGTTCCTCGTCGACGTTATCGAACGGGATGGCAATCTGCGAAATGTCGTACAGCAGGTTCTGCACCAGCAGGTGCATGGGCAGCATCGGCAGGAACGGGATGAACGCACTGGCCACCAGCACCGAGAACACGTTGCCGAAGTTTGAACTGGCCGTCATCTTGATGTACTTGAGCATGTTGGCGAAGGTCCGCCGGCCTTCCAGCACGCCCTCCTCCAGCACCATCAGGCTTTTCTCCAGCAAGATGATGTCCGCCGCTTCCTTGGCGATATCCACCGCGCTGTCCACGGAAATACCGATGTCGGCGGTACGCAGCGCGGGCGCGTCGTTGATCCCGTCGCCCATGAACCCCACCACGTGGCCGTTAGCTTTGAGCAGCCGCACGATGCGCTCTTTGTGGGAAGGCGTCAGTTTGGCAAACACGTTGGTGGTCTCGACGGCAACCGCGAGTTCGGCATCGCTCATGCGTTCGATGTCGCCGCCCAACAGCAGGCCTTGACGTTCCAGGCCGACCTCTCGGCAGATCTTGGCAGTAACGCGTTCGTTGTCGCCGGTCAAGACCTTCACCGCGACACCATGCTCGGCCAACGCCTTCAAGGCCGGCGCGGTGCTTTCCTTGGGTGGATCGAGAAACGCCACGTAACCGATGAGGGTCAGGTCGCTTTCGTCGGCCAGGCCGTAAACATCGCGCCCTGCTTCCATGGCGCGCGCCGCCACAGCCACCACGCGCAGGCCTTCTTCGTTGAACGCGGCAGTGACCTGCACGATGCGCTCCAGCAATTCAGGGGTCAGCGCTTCTTCGGCATCACCGTGGCGCACGCGGTTGCACACGCTCAACACCTCTTCCAGCGCACCTTTGCAGATCAACACGTGCGCCTCGCCCTGCTGCTGTACCACCACGGACATGCGCCGACGATTGAAGTCGAACGGGACCTCGTCGACCTTGCTGAATGCAGTGCCCACTTGCAGCGCCCGGTGAATTTCGACGTGCTCCAGCACGGCAACATCCAGCAGGTTTTTCAGCCCGGTCTGGTAGTAGCTGTTGAGGTAGGCCATTTCCAGAACGTCGTCGGATTCATCGCCCCACACGTCAACATGGCGGGCCAGGAAAATCTTGTCCTGGGTCAAGGTGCCGGTCTTGTCGGTGCACAGCACGTCCATGGCACCGAAGTTCTGAATGGCGTCGAGACGCTTGACGATGACTTTCTTGCGCGACAGGAAGACCGCGCCTTTTGCCAGGGTCGAGGTGACGATCATGGGCAGCATTTCAGGGGTCAATCCCACGGCAATGGACAGCGCGAACAGCAAGGCTTCCATCCAGTCGCCCTTGGTAAAGCCGTTGATGAACAGCACCAGCGGCGCCATCACGAACATGAAGCGGATCAGCAGCCAGCTGACCTTGTTGACCCCGGCCTGGAACGAGGTCGGCGCGCGGTCGGTGGCACTGACCCGCTGCGCCAGGGCGCCAAAATACGTGTGATTACCGGTGGCGAGGATGACCCCGGTCGCCGCGCCAGACACCACGTTGGTGCCCATGAACAGGATGTTCTCCAGGTCCAGCGGGTTGCCGGTATCCACATCCTGACGCCGGGCGAATTTTTCAACCGGCATGGATTCGCCTGTCATGGCAGCCTGGCTGACGAACAGGTCCTTGGCGATGAGCACGCGGCAGTCCGCTGGGATCATGTCGCCAGCGGACAACACGATCAGATCGCCCGGCACCAATTGCTTGATGGGCAGCTCGATGCGTTTCTGCCTTGCGTCGCCGGAGGCTGTGCTGTCGGCGCGGCGCATGACGGTCGCCGTGTTGCTGACCATTGCCTTGAGCGCGTCCGCTGCCTGATTGGAGCGGGCCTCCTGCCAGAAGCGCAGCAGCGTGGACAACACCACCATGGAGAAAATCACCGTGGCGGCTTTCATGTCTTCGGTCAGCCACGAGATAAACGCCAGCAGCGTCAGCAGCAGGTTGAACGGGTTTTTGTAGCAGTGCCACAGGTGCACCCACCAAGGCTGCGGCTGTTCGTGCTCGACCTCGTTGAGGCCATGCCGAGCGCGCAAATCCTGCGCTTCGGTTTCGCTGAGGCCGTCGGGGTGACTGTTCAGGCGCGCGAGCAATTCGGGCACATCGCTGCTGGCGCCCCGGGTCAGGGTTTGCGCAAGTGTGGGCGGGACTTCGCGGCTGACGGTGGTTTCGGCCACGCTGTCGAGGGTCGCCAGGCGACGGAAGTGCCTGCCGAGGGTGCGCGAGCGCAGGAGGTCTGCGAGGAATTCTTTCAGGAGGGTGTATTTCATGGCTGTGTCCCCTGGACTGAAGGCTGCTGGAGCTAAAGCACAGGAACCTTGAGCAGGTACGGCCGACCTTCGGGCCATGCTCGTTACAAGCAGGCCCCGCAGGCGGCCACGCACGACCAGAGGCCGCGCGCGTCCGATGCGCAGACGAACGGCAGACGCGTCGGTCATCACGCAGGTTTGGGCGTCAGGGAAAGGGCAACAGCGCAGGCTCTGGACAGAGGCTGCGGGCACTGCCGCTTCTCACGTGGTCGGCGAGATAGCGGCAGCGGAAAAACTGCGCGTTATCGAGCCGAGGATTGGCCGGTCTCTATCACCGGCTGACGTCTGTCACTCGAACAAGTACCCACTGTGGGTCTCCGCATTGGTTGAAAACGGGCGAAGAATACGCCCGGGTTGTATGAGAGTAAATCGCCAGCATGCGCCATGCGGGGGATAAAGCCGTTGCCTTCAGGAGAGGTTCAGGAACCGACGTCAGACACCCTTTGCAGGAACGCGCTTGCCCGGGAATGCGGTGTATCAGTCGGCAAATAGGCTGCCTGAACGGGCGCTTTCGCCAGCAAGCCGGCTCCTACAGTGCGTGTGCGGTGGATGGGGGAATTTGGTGGTCCACGCGAGTATCGGGTGAATGAAATGACGCGTTCGCGGGCAAGCGCGCTCCTACAAATGATCGGCGGGGCATTGAGGACTGCGCAGGTTAAACAAAACCTGTAGGAGCCGGCTCGCTGGCGAAGGCGGCAGTCCGGACTGCCTCAATGGTGCGGTTAACAACGAGCGCGCTGGCCAAACGGGTCGAACACCGGTATTGGCCTAGCTGATAAACTCGCACGCCCTATTCCTGCTCCAAGGCCGTGCATGTCTTCGTTGATTCAGGCGCTCAGCGTCGTCCTCGATAATCGTCAATCCCTGATCGCAGAGCTGCACGCCCAGGGCACCGACTGTTATCGGCTGTTTCATGGCAGCCAGGAAGGCGCGAGCGGCCTGACGGTCGATCGTTACGGCCCGCAATTGCTGGTCCAGAGCTTCCACACCACACTGGACCGCGACTCCCTGCTCGCGCTGCACGCTGCCGTCAATGCGCGGCTTGGCCTTGATTTGCTGCTGGTCTACAACGACCGCTCCCAAGGCAACTCGCGGGTTGACCGGACCGATCCCGTGTACAAAGCCGAAGACGCCGCGCTGGCGGATCTGGTAGGTCATGAGTGGGGTTTGAATTACCGCGTTCGCGGGCGCCACGCCGGTCAGGATCCGCTGCTGTTTCTCGACCTGCGCAACGCACGGGGCTGGGTCAAGCAGCATGCCGCCGGCAAGAGCGTGCTCAATCTGTTCGCCTACACCTGCGGCGTTGGTCTGAGCGCAGCGGCAGGCGGCGCGAGCGAGGTGTGCAATCTGGATTTCGCCGAAGGCAACCTGGCGGTCGGGCGAGAGAACGGCCTGCTCAATCCGCAGCTGCCAACGATGCAGTTCGTGCAGTCGGACTACTTCCCGGCCATTCGCCAACTCGCCGGTCTGCCCATCGCCTCCCGTCGCGGCCATAAACTGCCCCCTTACGTGCGCCTCGAGCAGCGCCAATATGACCTGGTCCTGCTTGACCCTCCGGCCTGGGCCAAAAGCGCCTTCGGCACGGTCGATCTGTTGCGTGATTACCAAAGCCTGCTCAAGCCAGCCTTGCTGACAACCGCCGAAAACGGCGTGCTGATCTGCTGCAACAACCTGGCAAAAGTCAGCATGGATGACTGGCGCGACCAGGTGCTGCGGTGTGCAAGCAAAAGTGGCCGCCCGGTGCGTGACTGCCAAGTGCTGACCCCGGGCGCCGACTTTCCGTCGCACGACCAACAGCCGCCACTTAAGACGTTGATCTTGCAGCTCTGAAGCATTTTGAGAGTTAAGGAAGTTTCCCACAGCGACTGAGGCAACTGGCCTTGGAACCAGATTGGCGTGCCATACTCCAAGCACCTCCCATCGAGCGAGTCGGCGACTTACATGCCCAAAGGATTGAAACGCGCCCTCGGCGCACTGCTGGCCCTTTTCGCCCTTTACAGCGTGCTGGGGTTTTTGATCCTTCCAGGCGTTGCACTGCGAATCGTCAATCAGCAGTTGGCAAACTATGCCACGGTGCCGGCCCGTCTCGACCGGCTTGAGCTCAACCCGTACAGCCTCGAAGTCACCCTCTGGGGCCTGAACGTCGGGGCGCCAGGCAAGGAACAGCTCGGTTTTGCACGGCTCTACGCCAATCTGCAAATCGACAGCCTGTGGACCAAGGCGCTGCACCTCAAGGCCGTCGAACTTGATAAACCCAAAACCGAACTGCTGTTTGCCAAAGACGGCACGCTCAACCTTGCCGGCCTGTTCAAGCTGCCCGCCAGCGAACCCGCCAAAGCCGACGAGCCCCCGAGCAAGCCCTTTCCGTTGCGCATCGGCGAAATCAAGCTGGCCGACGGTTACGTGCATTTCCAGGACCTGCGCCCCAGCGAGCCCATTGAGTTCCTCTACGACGCGTTGAACTTCGAGCTGAAAAACCTCAGCACGCTGCCTGAAGACAACGCCGACATGACCCTGGTCGCAGCAGGCCCCGAGGGCGGTCAGATCGACTGGGTCGGGCGCATCAGCCTGGTGCCCATTGCCTCGGAGGGCACACTCAAAGTCACCGACGGCAAGATGAAAGTCTGGTGGCCTTACGTGCGCGACGCCCTGCCGCTGGTGCTCAAGGACGGCGTGCTGAATTTCAATACCCACTACACACTCAGTCTGGCCAAAGAAACCGAGCTGCTGCTGGACAACACCTCGCTGAGCGTTGCCCCATTCGCCATTGACGCGCCGGACGGCAGACCGTTGGCGCGCCTGAAGAAACTGAGCGTAAGCGAAACCTCCATCGACCTGGCCAAACAGCGTGTCACCGTAGGCAAGATTCGCAGCGAAGGCCTGGAAACCTGGGCGACCCGAGAGTCGGACGGCGAGCTGGACTGGCAGAAACTGTTCGCCAGCCAGCCCTCCAAGGCGCAGGCAAAAAAAGCCGAGGCTGACAAAAATCAACCTGCCACCGCCACGGGAAGCGAAACCACCGCCCAAAGCAAACCCACCACGGCGAGCAAACCCTGGCAAGTGCTGCTGCGCGATACGCAATTGCGCGACTACCGCATTCATCTCGCGGATAAGGTGCCGAAGGAGCCGGTCGCCATCGACGTGGGCCCACTGAATGTTGATCTCACCGGCTTCGACAGCCTCAATCAGTCGCCCTTCAAGCTCAAGCTCGACACCGCCGTGGGCAAGCAGGGCAAGCTGACGGCCGAGGGCGAAGTCAATCTGGCACCGGTTCGGGCCAACCTCAATGTCACCACCCGCGATATCGATTTGCGCGTCGCGCAGTCCTACGTCACGCCGTTCATTCGTCTGGAAGTGCGCAGCGGCATGCTCAATTCCGATCTGGCGATTGACTTGAAAAGCACAGAGCCCTTGGCGCTGGGCATCACAGGTAAAGCGCAGGTCGATCAGCTGCACACCCTCGACACGTTGAAGTCGCGGGACTTCGTGAAGTGGCAACGGCTGAACGTAGACGGACTGAACTTCGTGCTTGGCGATAGCCTGAACATCGCATCCGTGAGCCTGGACCAGCCATATGCGCGATTCATGATTGCCGACGATCGTTCGACCAACATCGATGACTTGCTGGTGCCCCAACCCGCTGACAAGTCGCCGGCCCCGGCGAAAACCAAGGCCACCGCCAGTACTGAAAAACCGATGGGTATCCGCATCGGCGAGGTCAATATCAGCAACGGCTCGGCCAACTTCGCCGACTTCAGCCTCACGCCCAACTTCGCCACGGCCGTTCAGCAGCTCAACGGCAAGATCGGCACGCTGGATAACCGCCAGGACAAGCCCGCGTCGGTCGACATCACCGGCAAGGTTGATCGCTATGCGCCAGTAACAATCAAAGGCGCGCTGAACCCCTTCAACCCGATGGCCAGCCTGGACATCGCCACGAGCTTCAAGCGTGTCGAACTGACGACGTTGACGCCCTACTCCGGCAAGTTCGCCGGTTATCGAATCCGCAAGGGGCGCCTGAATCTCGACCTGCATTACCTGATCACCAAGGGCCAGCTCAAGGCCGAGAACAAAGTCGTGGTCGAGCAACTGCAACTCGGCGAGAAGGTGGATAGCCCGGACGCCGTGAATTTGCCGCTGAAGCTGGCCATCGCGCTGCTTAAAGACACCGATGGCAAAATTTCCATTGAGCTGCCGGTGACCGGCGATCTGAACAACCCGCAGTTCAGCGTGATGCCGATCGTCTGGCAAACCCTGCGCAACCTGTTGGTGAAAGCAGCGGCGTCGCCGTTCAAGTTCATTGGCGGGTTGATCAACGGTGGCGGCTCCGAAGACCTCGGCACGGTTGCCTTCGCACCGGGCGCTGATGAACTCAGCCCCGAGGCGATGGCATCGCTGGACAAGCTGGCCGCGGGGTTGAAAGCGCGTCCGGCGTTGCGTCTGGAGATTGAAGGCGCTGCCGCCGAGACGAGCGATGGGCCGCTGATCGCCCGGCAACGGCTGGAACGCGAATACCAGAGCACCTACTACAAGATTCTTCAGCGCCGAGGCGACAAGGTCCCGGCACAGCCCAGTGACCTGACGGTACCGGAAGATGAAAAGGCGCCGATGCTTGAGGGCATTTACCGCACTCGTCTGAAGCAGCAACCACCGGCGCAGTGGGTAGAGCTGGGCAAGGAGGAACGCCAGAACAAACTGCGTGACGCCGTGCTCACCTCCTGGAGTTCGAGCGCGTTGCTGCTGCGTCAGCTTGGGCAGTCGCGCGCCGGAAGCATCAAGGATTATCTGGTGGACAAGGGACAACTGGCGGATGAGCGGGTGTACTTCATCGACACCCGCCTCGGCCAGCCAGAAAAAGATGGCCGCGTTGTCACACCCCTTCACCTCGACAGCGAGTGAGACTTTTGAAGAACGCAAAGGCAGGCATGACGCTGATCCTGGTGCTGACCGCATTAAGCGGCGCGGCCCTGGCGGACACGCTGCGGTGCGGCAGCCAGCTGATCAGCGTGGGTGACCGTATGTTTGAAGTGCAGCAGAAATGCGGCCAGCCCGTCAGCCAGGACATCATCGGCTACAAGGAAACCGTGAATCACTACCGCCAGGTGGACCAGGTACAGGTCCAGGAATGGATCTACGGCCCCAGCAACGGGATGTACCAGTACCTGAGGTTTGAAGGCGGCCGACTAGTGAGGATCGATAGCAAACGCGGAAAGTGACCGCGCACGCCACTGCTGCTCAGGGGCACCGGGCCTTGAAACCTCTGTAGGAGCCGGCTTGCTGGCGAACCGGGTGGGGCATTCAATGCTGCGGAGACTGGGCAACCCGATTCGCCAGCAAGCCGGCTCCTACAGATTTGTGTTCGGCGAGGCCCCGGGGTCACCGTAAAAACGGCTTTGTGTTCGGCGAGGTTCCATGGTCGCCGTTAAAACAGCTTAGTGCTCGGCGAAGTTTCTTGGTCCCCGTAACTTTTGAGATCCGAAGGCGGTCGACTGGTGAGGATTGATAGCAAACGCGGGAAGTGATTGCCCACCCCACTGCTGCTCAGGGGCACCGGGCCTTGAAGCCTCTGTAGGAGCCGGCTTGCTGGCGAACCGGGTGGGGCATTCAATGCTGCGGAGACTGGGTAACCCGATTCGCCAGCAAGCCGGCTCCTACAGATTTGTGTTCGGCGAGGCCCCGGGGTCACCGTAAAAACGGCTTTCTGCCGGCGAAGTTTCATGGTCCCCGTTAAAACGGCTTTGTGCTCGGCGAAGTTTCTTGGTCCCCGTAACTTTTGAGATCCGAAGGCGGGCGTTTGGTGAGGATTGATAGCAAACGCGGGAAGTGATTGCCCACGTCACTGCTGCTCAGTGGCACCGGGCCTTGAAACCTCTGTAGGAGCCGGCTTGCTGGCGAACCGGGTGGGGCATTCAATGCTGCGGAGACTGGGCAACCCGATTCGCCAGCAAGCCGGCTCCTACAGATTTGTGTTCGGCGAGGCCCCGGGGTCACCGTAAAAACGGCTTTCTGCCGGCGAAGTTTCATGGTCCCCGTTAAAACGGCTTTGTGCTGGGCGAGGCTCGATGGTCACCGTAAAAACCGCCTTTCTGCTGGCGAAGCTCCAGGGATCCATTAAAGCTTGAGATCCGAAGGCGGTCGACTGGTGAGGATTGATAGCAAACGCGGGAAATGGTGGCGCGTCTTATTACGCCTTCCCGGCTGAAGCCGGTCCCACTGGTAGTGCGCGGTGGGCAGTCGGATCTGTGTTTATGACCCCGGGAACTCAAGCCTGCCGCACCGGCAGGCGCGCCGCGTCACTTTTTGTGGGACCGGCTTCAGCCGGGAAGGGGCCCGTATGAACCCCCTGAATTTGCAGTATCACACCCCGCGCCTTCCCGGCTGAAGCCGGTCCCACCCGTAGCAAAGCATGTCCCTTTGAGTCAACGAACCGCCATCAACGCTCGTGCAGTGCCTCGGCGCGGGCTTTCAAGACTGGCTTGAGCAGGTAGCTCAGGATGCTTTTCTTGCCGGTGATGATGTCCACCGAAGCGACCATGCCGGGGATGATCAGCAGCGGGTGCTCGTCAGTGCCCAGGTGGCTGCGGTCGGTGCGCAGCTTGATTACGTAGAAGGTGTTCTTCTTCTCTTCGTCCTGAATCGTGTCGGCGCCGATCTGTTCCAGCTTGCCTTTAAGGCCACCATAAATGGTGTAGTCGTAGGCCGTGAACTTGATCATTGCTTCCTGCCCCGGGTGCAGAAAGGCAATGTCCTGTGGACGAATACGCGCTTCAACCAGCAGGGTGTCATCCAGCGGGACGATTTCGGCGATGTCGCTGCCCGGCTGAATCACACCGCCAACGGTATTGACCAGCATCTGCTTGACCACGCCACGCACCGGTGAGGTCACCATTGTCCGGTTGACCCGGTCCTCAAGCCCCTTCGCGGTCGACTGCGCCTTGGCCAGATTGGTACGGGCTTCGTTCAACTGAGTCAGGGCATCACTGCGGAATTTGCCACGGGTTTCGTCGATCTTGCGCTGCACTTCGGCAATGGCCGCTTGTGCACGCGGGATCGCCAGTGTGGTGCCGTCCAGCTGGCCGCGGGTTTCCACTTCCGAACGCTTGAGCCGCAGAATGTCCACCGGCGAGACCGCGCCCTGCGCCACCAACGGCTCGGACATACCGATTTCCTGGCGCAACAAGCCGAGGCTGCTGCGGTATTGCTCCTGCTTGGAGCCGAATTCGCGAAGCTCTTGCTGACGCTGAATCAACTGCTGCTGCAAACCACCGATTTCATCCACCAGTTGCTGGCGACGGCTCTTGTACAGCGACTCTTCGTTGGAGGCCTGATTGGGCACCAACTTGCGCGCCTCGGCGCTGATGTTCAGCGGACGATCGTCAACCTCGGCGCTCAGACGCTCGACGCGCAGCTGCATCGCCAGACGGTCGGCCTCGGTCTCGCCCACGTTGGAAGCGAAACGGGTATCGTCCAGACGGATCAACGGTGCGCCGGCATCAACGATTTCGCCGTCATGGGCGTAGATCTGCGCGACGATGCCGCCTTCCAGGTTCTGGATTTTCTGAATCTTGGTCGAAGGGATGGCCTTGCCCTCGCCCTTCGTCACTTCATCGATCACGGCGTAATTGGCCCAAACGATCAGAAACACAAAGAACAGGATCACTGCCCAGATGGTCAGCCGGACAATGCGCGGGGCGTCGTCCACCAGAGCCTTTTTGACTTCGGGGAGCGCCTGGCCTTCCAGCGAAGGCGAGCCTTTGAAGTAGCCGAAGATGCCGCCACCGGAATTTGGACCTGATTTAAGCAACACTGATCTGCCCCTTCTTCAACGCTTCCATAACGGCGGCTTTCGGGCCGTCTGCCACGATCTGGCCGCGGTCAATGACTATCAGGCGATCAACCAGGCTGAGCAACGAGGCTCGGTGTGTCACAAGAATCACGGTCTTTTTCTCCACAACGCCATGCAGACGCTGCTTCAGGCGTTCTTCGCCGGTGTTGTCCATGGCGCTGGTCGGTTCGTCGAGCAACAGGATCGGCGGATCGAGCAACAAGGCGCGCGCAAGGGCGACGTTCTGCCGCTGCCCCCCCGAGAGGTTTTGCCCGCGCTCACCGACCTGCAGTTCATAACCTTGTGGATGCAGGCTGGCGAATTCATGCACGCCGGCCAGTTCGGCGGCCTGCAGCACCATCTCGTCGTCGACATAGCGCGCACCGGAAATCAGGTTGTCGCGCAAGGTACCGGACAGCAACTGAATGTCCTGAGCGACGTAACCGATGTTGTGACGCACCTCGCTGACGTCGATCTGACGAATGTCCACGCCGTCGACCAGCAACGAGCCTTCGTCCGGCTGATACAAGCCCACCAAGAGCTTGGCCAGCGAGCTCTTGCCCGAGCCGCTGCGGCCGATGATGCCGACCTTCTCGCCAGGGCGGATCACCAGATTGATGTTGCGCAGCGCAAGGTTCTGCTGGTTCGGGTAGGTGAATTCGAGGTTGCGGAACTCCATCGCGCCTTGCAGAACCTGACGGCTGAGCGGGCGCTCGTCGAAGTTGCGCTCTTGCGGCAACTCCATCATCTGGTCCACAGAAACCATGGTCACTTTGGCTTGCTGATAACGCGTCAGCAGGCCGGACAATTGCGCCAGCGGGCCCAGCGCACGGCCGCTGAGCATGTAGCACGCCACGAGGCCGCCCATGCTGAGGACGCCGTCCATGATCATGTAGACGCCGAAGCAGATCATCGCCACACCCGCCAGTTGCTGAATCAGCAACGTGATGTTCATGGCCAGACCGGAAAGCACCTTGACGCGCAATTCGAGGCGGCTGAGCGTACCGATGGTGTGTTCCCACTGATACTGACGCTCGCTTTCGGCGTTGTTGACCTTCACCGCGTCGAGGCCAGCGAGGGTTTCGATCAGGCTCGACTGACGCTCGGCACCCAGCGCCATGGTGCGCTCAAGGGTGGACGTCAGCGGCTTTTGCAGGAAGTGACCAATCCCCAGTGCCAGCGGGAAGGCAATGATCGGAATCCACACCAGGTGCCCGCCCAGCAGCGCGATCACCAACAGGATGATCAGCGTGAACGGCAGGTCGATGAGGCTGGTCAGGGTCAGCGACGTGAGAAAGTCGCGCATGCCCTGAAACTCATGGATGTTCTGGGCGTAACTGCCGACTCGCGCCGGGCGAAACTTCATCGCCATGCCGACGATGCGCTCGAACAGCGTGGCGGAGATGATCAAGTCGGTTTTCTTGCCGGCCAGGTCCAAGCACAAACTGCGCAGGCCCTTGAGCAACAGATCGAAAATGAAAGCGCCGCAGATACCGGTCGCCAGCACCCACAGGGTTGCGGTGGCCTGGTTGGGCACGACGCGGTCATAGACGTTCATCACGAACAGAGGGGTGGCCAGCGCAATCAGGTTGATCACGAAGCTGGCGGCGATCGCGTCGACGTAAAGCCAGCGCGACAGCTTGAGGGTGTCTTTGAACCAGGAACGAGCGCGTGGGATCAGCGAGCCCTGGGTCACGTCAAATTTGTGTTGCGGTTGTGCGAAAAACACCCGGCCGCTGTAGTCCTGCATCAGGGCCTGAGTTTCGATCAGCACTTCACCACCGTTGCTTTCGCTGATCAGCAGGCGGGCCGATTCGCCCTCCCAACCCAGCAGCACGGCAGAGCGCCCTTCTTTCAAAAGGAGCAGGGCTGGCAAAGCGATTTCGGGAATCTGGGTGAGCTTGCGTTGCAGCAAGCGTCCCTGCAAGCCGGCCCGGGCAGCGGCGCGAGGCAGCAAATCCGGGCTCAGGCGTTGCTCGGGCAATGGCAGACCGGTGGTCAGCATCGCCCGGCTCGCCGGCTTGTGGTGCAAGGCACAGAGTGTCAACAGCCCATCGAGTAAGGGGTCGTCGTGCTGGCTGCGTGGATCATGACCTAATTGAGCCGAAGGTAATTCCAAGTCCACGCTGACACTCTCTTTAACAGTTAAAAGAAGCTGACTCCGTCAAGAATCAGTTCATGCCCGGCAGCTGAACTGTCGGTTTCACATCGTTCTGCACAACCGATGCCATCGGCGCCACAACGCCCTGGCTTTTCAGCAGCGTGCCCATGTCCGCCTTGATGCGGTATTGGGTGTACGTCTGCAGGTTCTTCAGTTGCACCAGACGCTGTTGCGCGGTGAACAACTCGTTCTCGCTGTCGAGAAGGTCGAGCAGGGTACGCTCTCCCAGACTGAATTGCTGCTGGTATGAGGTACGCACGCTCGCGGCACGCTCGACGTACTGCTGAGCGATCGGCACCTGGGCGTTGGCGTTGTTGTAGGCGTTCCAGGCCAGGCCCAGTTCTTCGTTCAACTGACGCAGCGCGTTGTTGCGGATATCCAGTGCCTGGCTCGACAGATACGACTTGGATTGCAGGTCAGCTTTGTTGCTACCACCTGCGTACAGGTTGAAGCGCATGCGCACCATGGCTTCCCAGCCATTGTTGTGGCCTTCGTCGCCGCCAATGTTGTTATCGGCATTGCGGCCCAGTTCTGCATCGAAACGTGGGTAGTAATTTGACTGGGCCGAGGTGTACTGCTTTTCCGCGGCAACGATGTCGGCTTCGGCCGAGCGCAGCACCGGGCTGTTTTCCAGCATCTGGCGGCGAGCTTCGTTCAAATCGGCAGGCATCATGGCGAATGGCGACGGCGCTTCAAGTTGGTCAGCTTCCAGACCAACGGCACTCAAGTAATTGGTTTGTGCGTCGGCCAGGTTGGTTTGTTCGGTAATCAGGTTGTTGCGCGCCTGTGCCAGACGGGCATCGGCCTGGTCCATGTCCGCCATACGGCCAACACCACGGGAAGTGCGCAACTTGATTTGGTCGTAAATACGTTCGTGGCTCTTCAGGTTTTCTTCGGCCAGCCGAACCATTTCACGTTGGGTCAATACATCCAGATAGACCTGTGCAACTGTCAACGCGGTACGTTCGGTTGTATTCAACAGCGAATACGCCCGGGAATTGGCGGTAGCTTGTTGACGCGCAACTTCGTTACTTGTTGCAAAGCCATCAAACAGCATCTGTTGAAGACGGATTTGCGCCTCGCCGCGGTCCAGCGTCTGGTAATCGTGACGGCCGGTCGACGCGCGGGTGCTTGGCGTATCGGAACCGGCACGGCCGTAGCCCGCCGTCACGTCGACACGCGGCAGGTAGCCGCCTCTTGCAGCGCGCAGCGCGTAATCCTGGGCAATGCGGGCATTAATGCCGGCCTGCACCTCGGGATGTTCGTCCATGGCTTTTTGCATGGCGGACTGCAGGGTCTGGGCCTGAACGAAGCCGGCGCAAAGGATAAGGGGTACAGCAGTGAAGAGGTGCTTACGCATTTTGGTGATTTCCCGAGAACGTACTTGTTCAAAATGCAGCAATACACACTGCCGCATCGTAAAAATGGCCATTGAAGTGATCGTTTCGAGAGTGTTCTGAAGGGCGCTGGGGATCACACTGCAGAAATACGCGATCTCATCAAATATCAATGTGACATTACGGATGCGATTGTTTAGGATGTCGCCGAATAGGTCAATACTTTGGCAGAAAGTTAATTCCTGTGCCGACCTGCTGTTAATAAATTGACGCCAGATTACGAGCAACTTAGAAAGTTCCCTAACTTGTTATCTGGTATCGAAACAAATGCGAATCTATACGTATTCCAGTATGAAGCGGCGATAGTTAAGCCGGTCGGCATGATGGATACCAACTGAACGGTAATCTCGGAGAGTCACCCCCATGAGCAGTGTTGTTGCCATCGTCAAAAGCATTGTTGGCCAGGTAGTCGCAGTTTCCCCGGAAGGGATTCGTCGTGTGCTGATCGAGGGTGACCGGCTGTTCACCGGCGAGCAGGTCCTGACAGGCCCGGGAGGCGCGGTCACGCTGCAGCTTCCTGATGGCCGTCAATTGGACATGGGCCGTGACAGCCAGTGGAGCGCCGACGCACCGACGTCGACCACTAACCTCGCCGAAGCCACTGCCCAGGCGGCACCGTCCGTTGCGGAACTGCAGCAAGCCATTGCGGCTGGCGCCGACCCGACCAAAGACCTCGAAGCCACTGCGGCCGGCCCGCAGGCAGCGCCCGGTGATGGCGGCAACGCCGGCGGCGGCCACAGCGTGGTGATGTTGACCGAGACCGCGGGCTCGGTAGACCCGACCATCGGCTTCCCGACCAACGGCCTGGGAACGACCACCACGCCTCCACCAACGCTGGTGAATGGCCTGGCCATCGATAACGGCAACGGCAACGGCAACGGCGTGGCGCCAGCACCGACCGGCACGCTGTCGCTGAGCGCCACCCCGACGCTGACCGAAAATGGCGGCGCGCTGGTGTTCACCGCGAACGTCACGCAAGCACCGCTGAGCGACCTGACAGTTAACCTGTCCAACGGCGCAAGCATCATTATCCGGGCGGGTGACACCTCGGGCACCACCACCGTTCAGGTGCCGAACACCAACACGCCGTACATCGACCCGTCCGTCATCAGCACCACCATCACCGGCACCACCGGCGGTGGCGGTCTGGTAGTGACGACCGACCCGACTCCGGCGGTGACCACCATCACCGACACCATCGACACCACCATTGCCAGCATCACCGGCAGCCAGTCAGTGGTTGAAGGCCAGCCCGCCACCTACACCATCACCCTGAGCAACCCGGCGCAGACCGAAGTCACGATCAACCTGACTTACAGCGGCACCGCGACCGACGGCAGTGACTACACGCAAGTGGTCAGCGTGAAGATCCCGGCCAACAGCAGCAGCGTCACGTTTGATCTGAACACGCTGAATGACACCATCCCGGAAGGCGTTGAAAACGTCACCGTGGCCATCGGCGCGATCACTGGCGGCAACTTCGAGAATGTCGTCGCCAGCAGCACCAATGGCAGCGTCACCACCACCATCATCGACAACGACTCCCTGCCAGTCGTCGACGGCAATGGCAACGGCAACGGCGTCAACAGCGAAACCACCTTCACCGAAGGCCAGGCTGGCGTATCGATCGCCGACCAGTTGACCATCACCGATGCCGACAGCCCGAACCTGCAAAGCGCGCGCGTCACCCTGACCAACCCTCAGGACACTGACACGCTGGTGGTGGGCAGCCCGAATGCGAACATTACGGTCAGCACCGCCACCGTCAATGGCCAGATTGTTCTGACCCTGACCGGCGCAGCCACTGCTGCCGAATACGAAGCCGTAATCAAGTCGATCACCTTCCAGAACAGCAGCGAAGACCCAAGCGTCGTTGATCGTACGATCACCATCACTGTCAACGATGGCCAGAACGACTCCGTGCCGGTCACCGGCATCGTGCACGTCGTGTCGGTCAACGATGCGCCGACCGTGAACGCGGCTGCAGGCCAGGGCGATGAAGACACCACCATCGCCGTCAACCTGTCCGGCGCTGACGTCGACGGCACCATCGATCACTTCAACCTGGTGAGCCTGGCCGCCAACGGCACTTTCTACGCCGACGCTGCCGGTACTCAGGCGCTGACCGACCTCAGCAACATCGCCGCCACCGCCAACAGCGCAACGATCTACTTCAAGCCGAACGCCAACTGGGCGGGCGACACCAACTTCACCTATACCGCAGTCGACAATCAGGGCCTGGCAGCCGGCACGCCCGCAAACGGCGTCATCAACGTCACGCCAGTGGCCGATGCCCCGACTGTCAACGTCATCAACGCCCAGGGCGCTGAAGACACGCCGATCAAGCTGAATCTGAGCACTGCGCTGGTCGACACCGACGGCTCTGAATCCCTGTTCCCGCTCGTGGTGTCCGGCATCCCGGTCGGTGGCGTGCTGACCGATGGTGTCAACAGCTACACCTCGATCGCCACAGGCGATGGTGCTGTTTATATCGACGGCTGGAACCTGAACAACCTGACCTTTCAGGCGCCACTGAACTTCAACGGCTCGATCACCCTGCAAGTGAGTTCGACATCGACTGAAGGCGCCAACAAGGATTCGGCGACCACCACGCTGCCGTTGATCGTCACCGTGACGCCAGTGAACGACGCGCCAACCATCAGCTTCACCAACCCTGATTACGTCGAGAACGGCGCGGCTCAGCCGCTGGTCAGCAACCTGCAGATCGGCGATGTCGACAGCAACCAACTGAGCAGCGCGAAAATCACCCTGACGGGTATTCAGGCTGAAGACCTGATCGTTTCCCCGTACTACACCGATGCCAACGGTGGGACCAGTGGCACCACCACGCTGGGCATCAGCTACAGCCTGAGCAACGACGCCAACGGCAATATCGTGATTGATCTGACCGGCAACGCGTCGATTGCCGACTACACCACGCTGATCAACTCGATCACCTACGCCAACAGCAGCGACAATCCGATCACCACCCCGCGTGGCGTGACGATTGAAGTCACCGACGTAGATGCCAATGGCACCAATAACCTGTCCGGCAGCGCCACGGGTCAGATCGGCATCACTCCGGTCAACGACGCTCCGACGGTGGAAAACACCGCAGGCAACGGTAAAGAAGACACGCCCATTGCCGTCAAGCTGACCGGCAGTGACGTAGACGGCACCATCAATCACTTCAACCTGTTGTCGATGGCCAGCAACGGCAAGTTTTACGCTGACGCAGCCGGTACTCAGGAGCTGACCAACCTCAGCAACATCGCCGCCACCAACAACAGCGCGACGATTTACTTCAAGCCGACCGAAAACTGGGCGGGTGTCACCAGCGATTTCACCTACACCGCTGTCGACAACCAGGGCCTGGCCAGCACACCGGCAACCGGAAACATCAGCGTCACTCCAGTGGCCGATGCCCCGATCGTCAACGTGGCCAACACCCAAGGCGCTGAAGACACCGCGATCAAGCTGGACCTGAGCACCGCGCTGGTCGACACCGACGGCTCCGAGTCGCTGGGTCAACTGGTCGTTTCCGCTATTCCGATCGGCGCCACCTTGACTGACGGCACCACCAGCTACACGTCGATCAGCACAGGCGACAGCGAGGTCTGGATCACAGGCTGGGATCTTTCCAAGCTGACCATCACCCCGCCGAAAGACTTCAACGGTTCGTTCACGCTGCTAGTGAGCTCGACGTCGATCGAAGGCGCCAACAAGGACTCCGCAACGACGACCAGGCCACTGACGGTCAACGTCACGCCTGTGAACGATGCCCCTGTCGTCAGCTTCGACAGCATCAGCTACACCGAAAGCGGCGCGCCAATGGCAATCGCCAGCAACTTCAGCATCACCGACGTCGACAGCAAAGAGCTGAGCAGCGCGAAGATCACGCTGACCGGCATTCAGGCGCAAGACCTGGTCGAGTCCCAGTACTACAAAGGCGATAACACGGGCGCCACCGGCCTGGGCATCACCTACAGCCTGAGCAACGACGCCAAAGGCAATGTCGTTATCGACCTGACCGGCAGGGCTTCGGTGGCCGCTTACGAAACCCTGATCAAGTCGATCACTTTCGCAGACGACAGCAAAAACCCGAGCCTTACCCCACGCAGCGTCAACATTACTGTTACCGACGTCGACAGTGATACCAGCGGGACCAACAACCTGACCGGAGCCCACAGCGGGCAGGTCAACATGGTGGCGGTCAACGATGCCCCGGTCGTCAACTTCGACAGCATCAGCTACACCGAAAACAAAGCGGGCACGCCGACCGCCATCGTCAAGAACTTCAGCATCACCGACGTCGACAGCAGCCAGCTGACCAGCGCAAAAATCACGCTGACCGGTATTCAGGCTGAAGACCTGATCGTGTCCAAGTACTACAAGGGCGGCACCGACGGCACCACTTCGCTGGGCATCAAATATGCCCTGAGTACTGACGCCGCCGGCAACATCGTCATCGACCTGACCGGCAAGGCTTCGGTTGCCAGCTACGAAACCCTGATCAAGTCGATCACCTACGCCGACAACAGCAACAACCCGGTCACTGCGCCACGCGGTGTGACCATCGCTGTGACGGACGCGGATGCCAACGGCACCAACAACCAGACCGGGTCCCACGACGGCCAGATCGAAGTGGTGGCCGTCAACAACGCTCCGGTCGTCAAGTTCGATAGCGTCACTTACACCGAAAACGATGCGGCAACGCCGACGGCGATCGTCAAGAACTTCAGCATCACTGACGTCGACAGCGACCAGCTGACCAGCGCGAAGATCACGCTGACCGGCATTCAGGCCGAAGACCTGATCGTTTCCAAGTACTACAAAGATGGCACCAGTGGCGACGCGGGCATGGGCATCAAATACAGCCTGAGCAACGATGCCGATGGGCGTATCTTCATCGACCTGACCGGCAAGGCTTCGGTTGCCGATTACGAGGCCGTGATCAAGTCGATCACTTATGCAGACGCCAGCCAGAACCCGGTCACTGCGCCACGCGGCGTGACCATCTCGGTGACTGACGCGGACGCCCACGGCACCAACAACGTGTCCGGCAGCCACAGCGGCCAGATCACGGTCATCGCGGTCAACGATGCGCCGGAGGTCAGCAACACCTCGGCCACGGGTAATGAAGACACCCTGATCACCGTCAAACTGACGGGCTCTGACGTAGACGGCACCATTGACCACTTCAGCCTGGTCAAAACGCCTGTCAACGGCACGTTCTACACCGACGCTGCCGGCACCCAGCCGTTGACCGACTTGAACAACATCGCCGCGACCAACAATGGCGCGACGATCTACTTCAAGCCGGACGCCAACTGGGCGGGTGAAAACACTTTCACCTACACCGCGGTCGACAACCAGAACCTGCCGGCCGGCGATCTGGCCAACGGCACGATCAACGTCACGCCAGTGGCAGACGCGCCAATCGTCAACGTCACTAACGCCCAAGGCAACGAAGACACGGCCATCAAGTTGACCGTGAGCACTGCATTGGTCGACACCGATGGCTCGGAAAAACTGAGCCCTGTCACTGTCGCCCGCATCCCGGTGGGCGCCGTGCTGACTGATGGCTCGCACAGCTACACCTCCGAGAAGGATGGCGACGGCACCGTTGTGCTCAAGGATTGGGACCTGACCAAGCTGACCATCACCCCACCGGGCGATTACAACGGCCCGATCAATTTGCAGGTGAGCGTGACGTCGACAGAGTCAAACGATCTGAAGGCGACCACGGTCGAGACCCTGAAGGTCATTGTGAACCCGGTCAACGATGCACCGCTGGTCCAGGCCGCATCGGGCCAGGGCGACGAAGGCACTGTCATTGCCGTCAAGCTGACGGGCTCTGACGTCGACGGCACCATTGACCACTTCAGCCTGGTCAACACGCCTGCCCACGGCACGTTCTACTCCGACGCAGCCGGCACTCAGCCGCTGGCCAACTTGAACGACATCACCGCCACCAACAATGGCGCGACGATCTACTTCAAGCCGGACGCCAATTGGAATGGCACCACGCCATTCGCCTACACCGCTGTCGATAATCAGGGCCTGGCGTCCACTACCCCGGCAACCGGCAGCATCACCGTCACCCCGGTCAACGATGCGCCAGTCGTCAACTTCGGCAGCATCACCTACACCGAAAACGGTGTGGCGACGCCGATCGTCAAAGACTTCAGCATCACCGACGTCGACAGCACCGAGCTGACCAGCGCGAAGATCACGCTGACCGGCATTAAGGCTGAAGACCTGATCGTCTCTCAGTACTACAAAGACGGCACATCTGGCGATACGAGCCTGGGCATCAAGTACACGCTGAGCAACGACGCCGACGGCACTATCTACATCGATCTGACCGGCAAGGCTTCGGTTGCCAATTACGAAACCCTGATCAATTCGATCACCTACGCCGACAGCAGCAACAACCCGGTCACCACGCCACGCGGCGTGACCATTGCTGTCACCGACGCAGATGCCAACGGCACCAACAACCTGACCGTCGTCCACGGCAGCGCGATCAATGTGATCTCGGTCAACGACGCTCCGGTCACCAAGCCTGCAACGGCCACCGGCAACGAAGACAGCGTCATCGCCGTCAAGCTGACGGGCACCGACGTCGATGGCAACGTCGACCACTTCACCCTGGCCAGCAACAAGGACACACACGGCACGTTCTACGCCGATGCTCAAGCGACTCAGGTGCTGAACGGCAGCAGCCTCATCAATGCGACCAACAACAGCGCGACCGTCTACTTCAAGCCGGACAGCAACTGGAGCGGTGATGCCACGTTCACTTACACCGCAGTGGATAACCAGGGTAAGGCTGACAGCACACCAGCCAACGGCACCATCAATGTCGCGCCGGTCAACGACGCGCCAGTCGTCAACTTCGGCAGCATCACGTACACCGAAAACGGCACAGCGACGCCAATCGTCAAGAACTTCAGCATCACCGACGTCGACAGCAAAGAGCTGACCAGCGCGAAGATCACGCTGACCGGCATTCAGGCTGAAGACCTGATCGTTTCCAAGTACTACAAAGACACAAACAACGGCGACACAGGCCTGGGGATCAAATACAGCCTCAGCAACGACGCTGATGGCCATATCTTCATCAACCTGACCGGCAAGGCGTCGATTGCCGACTACGAAGCCGTGATCAAGTCGATCACCTACGCCAACAGCAGTGAAAACCCAAGCACTGCGGCGCGTAACGTGACCATTGCGGTGACTGACGCGGATGCCAACGGCAGCAAGAACCTGACCGTCGTCCACGACAGCCAGATCAACGTGATTGCCGTGAACGACGCGCCGGTTATTGGGCATGTTGGCAATGGCAAAGACTTCGGCAATACCTGGAACGAGACCCTGGTCGGCGGCGATGTCAACGCGCCGGGCAAAGGTCCGGGCAAGATTGCGGCCGACTTCACCTTAAATGACGCTGACACCCCGACCCTGCAAAGCGCTACGGTCACGCTGACCAACTACAAGGCGGGCGATCTGCTGGCCATCGGTGACACCGCAGGCCTGAAGTACACCCTGACCGACGTCATGACCAATAACGTTGTGACCGGCAAGGTCATCACGTTCGCTGGGGGCACTGCGGCGCAGTACCAGACGGCGATTTCGTCGATCACCTACGACAGCACGTCTCACGATCCTGTCAAAGACGACCGCATCATCAACATCAGCGTCAACGACGGCAGCGCCACCAACAACATCGCCAGCACCACGTCGACGATTCACATCACGACGGTCAACGATGTACCGGTGGCCGATGCCACCACCGCCAAAGGCATCGAAGACAACGCGCCAATCGCGGTGAACCTCAGCGCGACCGACGTAGACAGCAAAATCGACCACTTCAACCTGGTCGACATGGCTGCACACGGCACGTTCTACGCCGATGCTGCGGGCAAGGTCGCACTGACCAGCCTGAGCAACATCGCCGCCATCGGCAACGCTGCGACGGTGTACTTCAAGCCGGCCGCAGATTGGGCGGGTATCACCAAGTTCACCTATCAGGCAGTCGATGATCAGGGCCTGGCCAGCACGGTTAAAGCAACTGGCACGATCAGCATTTCGCCGGTCGCCGATAAGCCAGTGGTCACGCTGGGCGAAGGCGCAGTCGTGACGCACGGCCTGACGAAGGATGTGTATGTTGGCACCCTGGACTTGGGCACCAATGGTCAGGGCGCGAGCGAGTCGGCCCTCAAGGCGGGTTTCAACAGCGCTGGTGCGCCGACCACTCACAGCTTCGCTACAGGTGCAGCGGACTCCTCGATTGCCGCAGGCACCGGGACCAAGCTGTCCGGCCTGATCTTCATGGAAGCCGGTCACACCTACACCTTCGGCGGTAATGCGGACGACAGTCTGCTCATCACCGTGGGCGGCCAGACGGCGGCAACCGCGACATGGGGCGCGGGCAGCAAGATTTCGGGCGCGGGCTTCACACCTACCGCGTCGGGCTACTACACCCTGGACGTCTATCACTACAACCAGGCCGGGCCGGGCAACTACAACATCACGCTGTTGGACGCCTCCAAATCCGGCTCTGTGGCAGTCGCTTTGGACAGCACCAACACGACGCTTTACGCGTCGGTCGATGACCTGAAGGCTGCCAACCCGAATATCTCGTCGCTGCAAGAAGGCACGGCCGGCAGTGGTGAGGGTTACTACTCAGCCTACGAACTGAACCACGGCACTGAAGGCAACGCGATCAAGCTCAGCTCGGTCAAAGTGATGTTCGGTGACAGCCTCGACGGTTCCGAGACGCACGTGATCAAGGCCACCGGCGCGCCGGCGGGCTCGACTCTGACCGACGCTGCTGGCCACACGGCCACCGTGACGAACGTGAGCGAAGGGGTCGATGTCAGCACGTTCGACCTGTCGACACTGAGCATCACCACGCCTGGCTTCAACGGCAAGTTCAACCTGACCATCACCGCCACCGCAACCGAAGCGGACGTGGACGGCGTGGCTACCAGCGTGAAGAGCGCCACCGACACGAAGGTGATCGCCGTCAACGTCGAAGCGCAGACTTACACTTCAATCGAAGGTCTGGCTGGCACCGACCCGACGCCGGTGAACGGCACCCTGGGTGGCGACATTATCGTCGGCGACGTCAGCGGTACGACCATCGTGCAGGGCAAGAGCTACAACATCGCCTTCATCGTGGACAGCTCGGGCAGCATGGGCAAAAACCTCGACACGGCGAAGACTCAGCTGCAGTCGGTGTTCGAGAAACTGGCGAACGGTGCCCAGACGGCCAACGCCGGCAAGGTCAACGTGCTGCTGGTGGATTTCGACACCAACGTGCGCTCACAGGTGGCGGTGGACATGTCTGACAAGGCCGCGGCCATGAAGACCTTGACCGCAGCGCTGGCCGGCATGACCTCGGGCGGTACCACCAACTACGAAGACCCGTTCAAGACCACCGCAAACTGGTTCGCCGGCTTGAACAGCAGCAACCCGACGGGTGAGAACCGCACCTATTTCATCACCGACGGCGAGCCTAACGTTTACCAGAACACCAGCACGGTGCTGGGCAACGTGAATGGCTCCGATGTCACCGTGGCGATGGCGCTGGCGAGCTGGACACAGGCGCACACCTTCAGCGTCAACGGCAAAGAAGCCATTGACTCCAAAGGCAACGTCTTCACCTACGCGGCTGACGGGACCAAGCAACAGGTCGGTACGCTTTCCAGCCATGCCGACGGCAAGGGCGGTTTTGAATACAGCCTGACGTCTCCCGAGATGAACGGCAGCCAGAAGGTGATCGATGACGCGGACACCGGCTACGCGCTGCTGTTGAAGCAGTCGCCCACCATCGAAGCGATCGGCCTGGGCTCGGGCGTGAAGACGGCCACCCTTGATCGCTACGACAGCGACCATCATTCGTTGAACAACGTCAACGCCGACGACCTGGCAAAAGCGGTACTGGGCGACCAGAAAGCCATCGCGCCGGGCAGCGACACCCTCAACGGTGGCGACGGCAATGACATCCTGTTCGGTGATCTGATCACCTTCAACACACAGGGTGGCACCACGGCGCTGAAGGCGTTCGCGGCGGACACGCTGCACGTCGATGTGTCGACCATCGATGACAAGACGCTGCATTCGTTCGTGACCAACCACCTCGATCAGGTGGCTGACCTGGCTGCCAAGTCGTCCACCTCGCTGGACGGCAATGACACCCTGCTGGGCGGCAATGGCAATGACATCCTGTTTGGTCAGGGTGGCAATGACGTGCTCGTCGGCGGCAAAGGCAACGACATCCTCTTCGGCGGCGCCGGTGCGGACACGTTTACCTGGAAAGCCGGCGACACCAACAGCGGCGGCTTTGATGTGATCAAGGACTTCAACAAGGACGCTGGCGACCGCATTGACCTGCGTGACCTGCTGCAAGGTGAAGACACCGACACCCTCAGCAAGTACCTGCAAGTCAGCAACGATGGCCATGACACCATTCTGCAGGTCAGCACCACCGGGCAGTTCGCGTCCAACGTCACCGCGGCTGCCGCGGCGACCACGGCCGATGTGCACATCAAGGTGGAAGGCGTGACCTGGAGCAATGCCATGGTCAACTCGCTGGTGAGCGGTGCGGACCCGACCATCAAAGTCGATCACCACTGATAGCTGCGTCGCGAGAGCTGTTGTACTGTGCTGGCGACCGTCTTTGACGGTCGCCAGTTCGGTTAGTCCCTGAGGAATGAGCCATGTTTTACGTTCAGCGCGATGCCGACGGAACGCTAGTTCGCGTGGAAGCAACGGCTTTCGCCGAAGCAAGCGAGCAACTGCCGCCGGATGATCATCAGGTGCAAGCCTGGTTTGCCAATGAAGTGGTAGAGAAGAGCCTGATCCAGCTCAAGTCCAGCGACATGGACATGATCCGGGTACTCGATGACTTGATTCAGGTCCTGACGAGCAAAGGCATCCTCAACATCACCGACCTCCCCGCCGCCGCACAGGCAAAACTGATGGACCGTACCCAGGCCCGGGAAACACTCGGCGGCCTGAGCGATCTGATCAACGACGACGAACAACGGCTGATCTGAAGGCCTCTCCTTTCGTACGCACCGTTTTGCAACGACGCGCTGTCGCGCGAAATTAGCGCGCGTCGGCCTAACGGCCTCGGGTTTCGCCTTCGGCGAGTTACTTAGAAAAGTCGAAAGTCGCACCATCCCCAAGTAACCAAGGGTGCTTGCTCCTGGTTGGGCCCTTCGTTCCTCAGGGTTCCTTCACTCCGGTCTCGCTCCGTGGGCCCTGCGTTCAGCCTGCACCCAAGTCGCGATTGGCGGTGTTCGAGCCTTTTGCGTATGAAGATCAAAAGCAGATCAAGGGCCAGATCAACTGCCCGGCTAAAGCCGGTCCCACAATGTGAATGCGGTGCCTTAGTGGGACCGGCTTTAGCCGGGAAGAGGCCGGTTTGATCACCACACATTTTACTGAATGCAGGCGCGACTCTTGGTGGGACCGGCTTCAGCCGGGAAGAGGCCAGCATGACCGCCATCAATTTTTGTTCTATGAGAATGAGCTTGCTCACAAAACTTTCAGCCCCAAGTGACGGCGCAGACCGATCAGTACTGCTTACGTCGGACCTTGATGTCGCCCTGCTGGTATTGCTGATACCCCGTATAGGGAAGCAGCACGGTATCGGCGACCGCGGAAAGGGCCATGTCCAATGCAATGGTGGGTGCAGACCAGTGTGGGCCGGAAACTGGTGGAGCGTTCAAGGTGCAGAACTGGTAAACCGCACCGCTGTAGGCACGGGGGATGGACTGGCAATTGGAGCTGTGTCGCGCCAATGTGTCCGCGGCCCCTTTCTCGTCGTTGAGGGTCTTGATAGTGCCGCACCCTGAGAGGGTTGCCATCATTAATGCTGCAGTCCATAGCTTCATAAGTGCGCTTCCATTGTTTGATTTGAAATAACGACGCGGGTCGCGTGTCGATGTAAACCCAAGCTTGACCACCCAACGCAATGGTGGACGACGCACCGCCGGCAGTCCGCGTTGGATCAGGCCCCTGTTGGTCGGCAATACCCGAAAGGATGGCATGGATCGCGGTCTGCTTCTGCCCGAAGGGCGTAGGAGCGCGCTTGCTCGCGAAAGCGTTTTTCGGGGCGCCGCCCCCCACGCCTGACACAACGCCTATTGATCAACCCACCCAAATCCGTAGGAGCCGGCTTGCTGGCGAATGCGTTCTGTCAGTCGCTAAAGGGGTGACTGATCCACCGCATTCGCGGGCAAGCGCGCTCGTACACATCGCGCGTCAGCCAGCATCATTGAGTTCACCGGCAGACGCATTTCTGAGCCCATCACTTCCACGGCGCAGGATCGCCAAACAACCGCCCTTGCACCCCTTCAATCCCCATCTCGACAATCACCCGGCGCTCGCCTTCGGTCTCGACCCGTTCCGCAATCAACGGCAGGTCAATACTGTGCGCCGCGCGCTGGACCGCTTCGATGAACAACCGCTTGTGGCTTTCCTCATCAATCGCGCGAATGTAACCGCCATCGATCTTCAGATACGCCAGCCCCAGATGCGCCAGGTTGCCGATCATGCTGAAACGCCCACCAAAGCGCTGCAACGCCAGCGAATACCCGGCCTCTTGCAGGCGTCGGGTCAGCTTCTCCAGCACCGCCTGCTCGGGCACTTGCTCCTCGCCGATCTCCAGCGTCAGGCGCGGGCCCAGTTTGGGATGCTGACGCAGCGCCGCGAACACTTCGTTCATCGCCGCCGCATCGTTAAGCGTGGCCGCCGACAGGTTCAGCGCCAGCCGCTCATTGTGAGTACCCAGATGCGCCAGCACCTCCCGCAGCATCAGCAGATCCAGACGGCTCGACCAGCCAAAGCGCTCCAGCCACGGCAGAAAACGCCCCGCCGGAATCGTCACCCCGTCCGCATCGACCAGCCGCGACAACACCTTGTAATGCAACACGGTCGTCCCGTCGCCAGACGCCACCACCGGCTGAAAGAACAGCTGAAAACGCCCATGGGCCAGCGCCCGGTCCAGCGTCCTGTGCCACTCATGCTGATCCTCACCCAGATCACCAATCGCCCCGCGCTCGATGCAGTACCAAGACTGCTCGCCGCCGCTTTCGGCCTGAGACAACGCCTGATCCGCCAACGCCAGCAAGGTCAGCGAGGCATCGCCCGGGCTGTACGGCGCCAGGCCCATGTGCGCGACCGGCGAAACATCCGAAGCGCCAGTGGCCTCAAGACTCTGCAGCGCTGCCTCCAGATTCTGCACCCACTGCACGGCCTCATGGTGGACCATGCCCGGCGCCAGCACCGCAAACTCACCGCCACGGCTGCGGCTGATCAGGTTGCGGGTTTCGGGATACTTCTCGCAGTGACGCACCAGCTGCTCGGCCACCGCCACCAGCAACGCGTCGGTCCGCTTGCCACCCAGACGCTGGTTCAGCCCGGCCAGGTCCTTGACCCGCAACAGCATCAGATACCCCGCGCGCCCGTCCTCCAGATGGCTGACGTGCGCGTTGAGCTGCATATCGAAATAACGACGGTTCGACAGCCCGGTCAGGCTGTCCTGATACGACTCGATGCGCAGCTTTTCACTGCGCTCGGTGCTCTCCTGAAACAGTGCCTTGAGTTTCTCGACCATCTGGTTCATCGCCTGCACCACCCGCCGCAGCTCAGGCGTGCGCGGCAGCTCGGGCAGCGTCAGAAACTCGCGACGACCAATCGCCTGGGATTGCGCCACCATGTAGTCCAGCGGCTTAAGCTGACGACGCAACAGCATCGCCCCCAGAATCGCACTGACCACGCCGCACACCAGCAACCAACCCAGGCTGCCCAGCGCGCTCTGCCACAACTTGGCCAACGCGAACATCGGATGGCTCACCACCTCGACCCGCGCAGTCTGCTGCCAGCCCCGGCTGACAACCCCCTCGCCGCCCGCCGGCTCCAGCCCGATCGCATCGATGAACCACTGCGGCACGCCCTGGTTGTCCGGCGTCGCACTGCGCTCGACAATCGCGTCGCCGCTCGCCAAGTCCACCACACGGATGCTCGCGTAATAACCGCTGTCGAAGATCGACGACACCAGCAACTCGACCATCGCCGGGTCGTCGATGTTGGACGTCAGCGACAACGCCAGCGACGTGGCGGCGTCCTGAGCGTGCGAGCGCAACTGATTGACGTACTGCGCCCGCGAGCTTTCGAGGCTGACGACAAAACTCCCCGCAAACGCGACCACCAAAAACAGACAGATTGCGATCAACAGCTGTTTGAACAGAGACATCAGTACTCCTAATTCTCGGGCTCGGCGGGGAAGCCTTCGGCGGTCATTTTTTTCAGCACGTCCTGCCAACGGGACAGACGCTTGGTGTCGCTCACTTTCTTGTTGCCCTGCGCGCCGGGCAACCAAAGCCCTTCTGCGTTGAAGGCATACACCGGCAACAGGTCCGTGCGTTCGCTGGCGGGTTTGATGTCATCGATCAGGCTGTCGAGCACCAACGGCATCGCGTTGGGGGTCGAGTAATAGGTCAGCACCATGTGCGCGCGATTCAGGCGCAGCGCCTTGACGTAGGTGATCAGCAGCTTCTCGCTCGGCACGCCCAGGCGGCGCAGGCTGAAATACTTGGCGATCGCGTAATCCTCACAATCCCCCGCCCCCTTGATCAGCGACTCGACCGGCGTGGCCCAGTAATCGACCTCATGCCACAGGTCGATGTCCTCGGCGTAACGCATCTGCTTGTTGAAGAACAGGTTCACGACCTTCAGCTTGTCCAGCTCGCTGACCTGCTTCTCGGTCGCCAGCAGGTTCTGCCAGGCATCGATCCGCTGCCGCCCTGCCCCCAACGGCCCATATAACGCTTCGGCACGCCGGCTGATCAGGGAAAAATCCCAATCCGCGTGCAGATAGCTCACACACGCCGTGCACGTCAGTGCAAGCGCCAGCAGCAGCCATATTCCAGGGCGCTTTTGAGCCGGGCGTGTCGCCAATTTGTCTAGTCCATCAGGCAATGGATAACGGAAAGCGATGGTGAGGGGTTGGGTCGGGAAACGCAATGGCGCGATGAGATCACGCACGGAAGGAAATGCCCGAAAAGCCCACTCATGATAGGCTCGCGGCCTTTCATTTCATGAGTCGCCGGGTGGGTTTGGAACGCGTATGGATATTGGTTTTAGCTGCACCGTGTGGGCTGGATGTGAACGTGCCGGGCATCTGGATGGCATTGGCGTCTACACGCGGTCCCTGTGGCAGGCGATGGAAGCGCTCAAGCCGAGCGAAGAACCCGACATCACTATCAAGCCATACGCGTTCGGTCGCCATTTGCCCAAACTCGCCTGCGGCGTACCGAAGACGCTCTCAACCGACTTCCGCATTCAGGTGCTGTCCAGCGGCGTTCTCAAACTGCCGCTGCCCAACTCCGCCGCCATTGCCCGCGACGTCAACATTGTCCACGCCACCGATCATCAGATCCCGAGGATCAAGGGCGTGCCTGTGGTTGCCACGGTCATGGACGCCATTCCGTTGATTCACCCGGAATGGATCAGGCAAAACCTCAAGACCCTCAAAGGCTGGCTCTTCGCAAGAAGCGTTCACAGCGCTGATCACCTGATCACCATCTCCGAACACAGCAAACAGGATCTGGTCACGCACATGGGGATCGCCCCCGAGAAGATCAGCGTGACGCCGCTGGGCGTAGACCCGATTTACTTCGAGCGCATTCCTCAGCAGACCCGCGACGCAGTACTGGAAAAGCACGGCCTGAAACCCGGTTTCTTCCTGTTCATTGGCACCCTGCAACCTCGTAAGAATCTGCCCAAGGTGCTTGAGGCATTCAACCTGTTGCCCGAGGCGGTACGCAAGCAACACCCGCTGATCGTTGTGGGTCGCGACGGCTGGGCCAACGAAGAGCTTATTCCGCAGCTCAAGGCACTGGAAGAACGCGGCGAAGGGCGCTGGCTGAGTTACCTGCCGCAGTCCGACGTCTTCGCACTGCTGCAAAGCGCCGGCGCGCTGGTCTTCGCTTCTTTATATGAAGGTTTTGGCCTGCCGGTCATCGAAGCATTCGCTGCCAAGTGCCCGGTCATCGCGTCCAACACAACCTCGTTGCCTGAAGTCACCGGCAATGCCGCCTGGGCGGTCGACCCGCTGGACCCTGCGAGCATTTCGCGAGCCATGCTTGATGTCTTGAGCAACGATGCGCTCCGAGCAGAGCGCATCGAGTTGGGCCTGGAGCGCGCGCTTCGCTTCACATGGGAAGAATGCGCGCGGCAAACGCTGGCGGTGTACCGCAAGGTGCTGGCGGCACACTCGCAAGTGTGAGTCGTTTTCAGCTACTTGGGCGCTGCATTGTTCAGGTCTTTTAGCGCTTCGGAGTCGTCGCCACCGAGCCACACGTTGACGCTGGCAACGCTTTCCTGCGAAAGCTTGCCTGCCCAGCGATTGAGGATGAACAAGTTGGTGATGAAGTCGTACTGCGACTTCAACAGCTCGCCCCGCGCCTTGAATTCGTTCTGCACTGCCGTCAGCACATCAACCGCGTTGACCACACCGTAGGCAAAGGCCTTTTGCGCGGCGATGCTCGATTGCTTGGCGGAGGACAGCGCGTTCTGCCCGGCGCGGATCTTGTCCACGGCCGACTGAGCCGTGAGATAAGCGTTGGTGGTTTCCTTCACCACCTGCCTGCGCACACCTTCCAGGTCCTGCTCGGCGGCGTATTGCTCGTCATACAGCCCACTCACCCGTGCTGAGGTCGAACCGCCGCTGTAGATGGGCACTTTCAAGCCAATGGTGGCGACGTAGCTGTCACTGCGTGGCGTCAGGGTGTTGTCGTAGCCGACGTCACTCTGCGAAGCGCCGAGGTTGAAACTCAGCGAAGGGTAATGCCCTCCCTTCCCTTCGCGTATCGCTGCATCAGCCGCCGCCAGGTTGCTCTCATACGCCTTGAGCCGAGGGTTGCTGTTGAGCGCCTGGGCGATCCAGGCATCAAGGGCCAGGGTCGGTGCTTCAAGGGCAATGTCGTTGCGAATGCGGCTCAAGCGATCATTAATCGGGCGGCCAACAATCTCGGACAAGCCTTCCCGTGACAGGCGCACCTGATTGCGCGCTTCGATTTCCTGCGCAATCAACAGGTCGACCCGGGCCTTGAGGTCGAGCATGTCGGTGATCTTGGCCATCTGCCTGGCATACAGCGCATTGATGCGATCAAGACTGCCCTGGGTGGCACGACGCTCGGCGACCACCAGTTCCAGCGCGTCGTCAGCGGCCAGCGCGGCGAAGTAACGCTTGGCCAGATCTACCGTGGCTTCAGCTTGGGAGTCCTCGGACTGCGAGGCTTTCTGCAACGTCACGCTCTTGGCCTTCTGGTAGCGCTCCCACGCTTCCTTGTTGTAGATGAATTGGCTCAGGTTCAGCGAATAGCTTTTGTTGTCGTAGATGTCCCGCGTCTGCTCATCCTTGCGCAAAATCCGGTTGATGTTGCTGTTCGCCGACACCTGCGGCAGCAACCCACCGAACGCTTCACGCTCCTGCTGTTTGGCAGACCGGGCGTGCGCGTAGGCGGAGAGGATGCGCGGGTCTTCAAGCCTCGACTCTTTGTAAAGCGTCATCAGGTCGAGCGAGTAGGTTGAAGCGCTGACCTGTTGCGGGGCAGCGGGCTGCACCGCTTGAGCCTTGAGGGCGAACACACCAAGCAGCAGAACGGGAAGAAAACGTACCACTGTCATTCCTCGATCATCGACTTGGCGAACATGTTGCGCGCAGGCTTGAGCAGATACTGCAGCATGGTGCGTTCGCCGGCATTGATCAGCACCTCGGCGGGCATCCCGGGCTGCAGCTTGCGATCACCCAAGCGCTTCAAGCCTTCATCGGTGACCTTCACGCGCACAAGGTAGTACCCCTCGTTGGTTTTCTCGTCCGTCAGCCGGTCAGCCGAAATGCGCGTGACCTCGCCTTGAATCACCGGCGTCGTGGCCGCGTTGAACGCGCTGAAGCGAATGTCGGTGAGCTTGCCGATTGTGATGCGGTCAATGTCATTGGTCGACACATGCGCCTCGACCACCAAGTCCGAAGACTCCGGCACGATGTCCAGCAGCGGTGTTCCCGCGCTGACCACCCCGCCGATGGTGTGGACTTTCATGTCCAGCACCATGCCGTCTTCGGGCGCACGAATCACGATGCGCGACAGCCTGTCCTTGAGCGCGCTGGCTTTCTCCTGCAAATCGAATACCTGGGCCTGCACGTCGCTCAGGTCCTTGGCCACATCGGAACTGAATTTCTGGTTGGTCTGAACGATCTGCATCTCGGTTTCGTTGATCTGCAGACGGGTCTTGGTGATGGTTGACTGATGGTCCGCCACCTCAGACTTGAGCATGTCCAGCTTGCGCTCCTGCTCAAGCAGCCGCTGTTTATCGACGAAACCCTGACGCAGCAGGTCCTTCAGCTCGGTGATCTCGCCCGTGTAGGATTTTTCCAGGCTGACCTTGGTTGCGATCATGTCGTTGAGGCCAATGATCTGCTGCTTCAACTGACCGATACGCTCCTTCTGCACCGAAATTTCGCCCAGCCGCGCATCATGCCGCGACCGGAACACCTGAGCCTCACCGTCGATGGCCTCACGGGCACGTTCGCTCTCCACTCCGTCGATTTTCAGCGCAGGAATGGCAGGCAAGTCATCCCGCTCGGCACGCAGGCGAGCCTCTTTGGCGCGCGCGGTGATCAGCTGGTTGCGGGTGGATTCGTATTCGGAATTGAGTTGGCCATCGTCGAGGATGATCAACGGATCGCCCTTGTGCACGGTGTCGCCGTCGCGGGCACGCAGTTCTTTGACGATGCCACCTTCCAGGTGCTGAACGGTTTTGCGGTAGCTCTGCACGGTGACGACGCCGGACCCATACACCGCGTTGCCCAACGGGGCGAACGCCGCCCAGGTGCCAAACAACCCGAAGGTCACCAACACGATGGTCATCCCGACCCGGCGAATGCCACGGTCGGAGGTGGGCATGTCATCAGAGTGCTCTTCGAGCACGGTCATTGCATTACTGGTCATTCAGAATTCCTGTCAGGCGCTGGGCTGAATTGCGCCGGGCGCAGCTGGAGCAACCCGAGGCGGGGTCTGACCCTGCGCCTGGGCTTGAGCTTTGGCCTGTTGCTGAGCCAGTTCGGCAATCACTTGATCGCGTGGGCCGTACATCGACAGCGTGCCGCCGTTCAGCACCATGATCCGGTCCAGCCGTGAAAGCACATTCGGCCGGTGCGAGATGATGAACACCGTGGCACCGGTCTCTTTCATCTTTTGCAGGGCTACGCCAAGCGCGCGCTCGCCAACTTCATCGAGGTTGGAGTTCGGCTCATCCAGGACGATCAACCGCGGGCTGCCGTAGACCGCACGCGCCAGGCCGATGCGCTGACGCTGCCCACCGGACAAGTTGACGCCTTCGCTGCCGATCACCGTGTCGTACCCGTCCGGCAATTGCAGAATCATCTCGTGAACGCCGGCAATGCGCGCCGCCAGCACCACTTGCTCAGGATCAACCTTGGCGAAGCGGGCGATGTTGTCACTGATGCTGCCTTCGAACAGCTCGATGTCCTGAGGCAGATAACCCAAGTGCGGCCCCAGCTTCTGCTTGTCCCAAGTACTGATGTCGGCGCCATCAAGCCGAACCACGCCGTGCTGTGGCGCCCAGATGCCCAGCAGCGCCCGCGCCAGCGTCGACTTGCCCGCCGCGCTGGGCCCGACAATGCCGACGATGCTGCCCGCCGGCGTGACAAAAGTGATGTTCCTTAGCACAGGCGCCTTGGCACCCGGCGGCGCGACCACAAGGTTTTCAACCTGCACGTGCCCTTCCGGGTCCGGCAGCGACATGCGCTCAGGCTCCGCGTTGAGTTTTTCAAGCGTGTCGTTGAGGCGCTGGTATTGCACGCGCGCAGACACAAAGCCTTTCCAGCTGCCGATCATCTGATCAATCGGAGCCAGCGCACGCCCCAGCAAGATAGAGCCGGCCATCATCAGGCCAGGGTTGATCTCGTGAACGATCACCAGATACGCACCCGCCGCCAGCATCATCGACTGCGCCCACATGCGGAAGGTCTTGGAGATCGAGGTGATGACGCCGCTCTTGTCGCTGGCGCCGGACTGCAACACCAATACACGCCGCTGCCGCACCGCCCAACGGCCCATCAGCGTGTCGAGCATGCCCATCGACTCGATGACCTCGGCATTGCGCAGGCTCTTGGTGGTCTGCAGATTGGCCGTGAGGCTCTGCTTGTTGGCCTCGGCCAGCGCGCCACCGGTATAGCGGTGGTTGACGTACGCCAGGGCCACCAGCAGCACCGCCGACACGACGGTGATCCAGCCAAACCAGGGATGGAACAGGAACATCACGGCGGTGTACACCGGCAGCCACGGCGCATCGAAGAACGCAAACAGGCCGTTGCCGGTCAGAAACTGCCGCAGCGACGTCAGGTCATTCAGCGATTGCGCGGAGGCGTCCATCCCGCCGCTGCTCAACGCGCGCTTGAAGCTGGCCCGGTACACGTCGCGACTGAGCAACACATCCAGCCGGTTGCTGATGCGCACCATGATCCGCGACCTGACCCATTCCAGGGAGCCGAGCGTCACCATCAGCAAAGTGAGGATCAGGGTCAGCATGATCAGCGTGGACGTGCTGCTGCTGGGCACCGCCCGACCTGATATCTGGATCATGTAGAAGGTCGGCACCAGCATCAGCGTGTTCACGAAAAGACTGAAGAACCCGACCGAGAGGAAGCTTCCGCGACACGCCTTGAGCGCCGCCTGCAGGTTGTTTTCGTGTGGACGACTCATAGAATCCATTATTGAAGATAGAGGGCTGCGAAGCCGAAAGAGTGTCACAGCGGCTACGCGCCGGCAGCATAAGAGCCGCCAACCGCGATAGCGTTCCGCGATCAGATTCATTTCCTGCTATCTCGACACTGGACAACCGGTCTTATTCGACGCCGGGCCATCATTTAGATGAAAGGCCGGCGTGAGGCGAGACCTGCTCAGGCGCTGGTGATGCGTTTTGATAGTGCCGGGATTGGGTGGGGGGTGCCACTACCCTTGATCGGTGGCAACCTGTCGCCAAGCTACGCAGCTGTACGGGCTAATTTAACCGGCACCGCAGCACCGGCGTGGCAGAGACATTTCAATGGACGGCTGGCGTTTAAAATGAGGGCTCTGACGGGTGACGTTACTTACAACTCGCAAACAGACTGCGGGGGCCCCGCATACTCGCGTCAGTCTGATATTCTTGCGTGCTTCGCGCGGCCGCTCCCATAAAAAATGACGAGTGTCTCTGCCCAACCGCATTCATCTGGTCGGGCCGCGTATGATCCGACCTCATTCACACATCGCTGCCTGGTTACGCGCAAGGATTTAGAAATATGGAATTGATACCGGTAATTATGTCCGGCGGTGTTGGTAGCCGGTTGTGGCCCGTCTCGCGCGAGGCCCACCCGAAGCCGTTCATGACATTGCCTGACGGGCAAAACCTAATCCAGAAAACCTTCCTGCGTGCCGCTGCGCTTGAAGGCGTATCGGAAATTCTGACGGTCACGAACAAAGAGTTGCTGTTCAAAACCGAGGACGAATACCGGCACGCCACCAAATCCGGCCCGGCCCAGGCGTACATACTCGAGCCTTTCGGCCGTAACACAGCAGCAGCAGTTGCAATGGCGGCGCTGCAGTTGAAAGAAGCCCACGGCGCTGATGCCTTCATGCTCGTGCTGGCAGCAGATCACCTCATCCAGAACGAGGCAGCCTTTTCCGAAGCAGTCGCCAAAGCTGTGCGACTGGCAGGCAATGGATGGCTCGTGACCTTCGGCATCAAGCCGCAGTACCCGGAGACAGGTTTTGGCTACATCGAGGCAGGCGCCCCTATCGGCAGCGAAAGCGGGTTGCAGGTGTCGCGTTTCGTCGAGAAGCCAGATTTGCCAACCGCCCAATCCTACGTTGCTGCCGGCAACTACTTCTGGAACTCGGGCATGTTCTGCTTCCAGGTAGGCACGGTTCTGGAAGAACTTTCCAAGCATGCCCCAGACGTCCTGTCCGCCGCTGCTGAATCCATTAGCCTGTCACGTCAAACCAAGGGGGATGGCTACCGCTGCCTGAACCTGGACGCAGAGTCCTTCGCCAAGGTGCCGGACATTTCCGTTGACTACGCGCTGATGGAACGATCAAACAAAGTCGCCACCGTTCCGTGCGACATCGGCTGGAGCGACATCGGGTCGTGGAACGCAGTCAGCGAGCTGACCGATACCGATACAAATGGCAACCGATTTGAAGGAGAAGTCCTGTCTCACGGTGCGCGCAACAACTACGTCAACAGCGAAGAGCGGCTGACCGCACTGGTGGGCGTGGAAGATCTGCTCGTGATTGATACCGCTGATGCGTTGTTGATCGCCCATAAAGACCACGCGCAAGACGTCAAGCACATCGTCACCCAGTTGAAAAAGTCCGGGCACACACTGCACCAGCTCCATCAGACGGTGCATCGTCCGTGGGGTACTTACACGACCCTGGAAAACGGAGAGCGCTTCAAGATCAAGCGCATCGTGGTCAAGCCAAAAGCTTCGCTGTCATTGCAGATGCACCATCACCGCAGCGAACACTGGATCGTGGTGAGCGGCATGGCCGTTGTGGTCAATGACGATCAGGAGCTGATGCTGAACACGAATGAATCGACGTTTATTCGGGCTGGACATACCCATCGTCTCACCAACCCTGGAGTCATCGATCTGGTTCTGATTGAAGTGCAGAGCGGAGATTACCTGGGTGAGGACGATATCGTTCGTTTTGAAGATGTCTATGGCCGCGCAGGTCGATAAGACAGCCCACATTTCGGTCTTGGTAATCATGGTTTTTGGCTGGAGCCGACGACCATGGACCGCTCTTGCCCCCCCAAAGCCCCCTCTCGCCAGGAAAAATTTCTCTCGGCGGGACTGGGTCTACTTCCAGAATGCCCAGCTGTTGTCCTTCATCTGATCAGTTTATGCGCGTTTTCGACCAACGCCAGACCGCGGGAGAAGCAATGCCAGTGAGTGAGCCCCATTTGAAGTTTCAGGATTTTAAGGTGAACACATGTTTGGATTGTTGAGAGGGCTGTACAGCTACCGGAGCTTTATCGGCACCTCCATCCGCAACGAATTCGTAGCCCGCTTCTCCCGAAGCAGCCTGGGCGGGTTGTGGATGATCATCAACCCGTTGGCCAACGTGCTGATCTACGCGCTGATTCTGTCCAACGTTCTCGCCGCGAAACTGCCCGGTATCGAAAACAAATACGCCTACGCTCTGTACCTGATGGCAGGAACGCTGGCGTGGAGCCTGTTTTCCGAGATCATCAATCGATGCCTGACGCTGTTCATCGAGAACGGCAACCTCATGAAAAAGATGAGATTCCCGCGAATCACCCTTCCCTTTATCGTCCTGGGCTCGGCGTTGCTTAATAATCTGTTGCTGCTGGTCTCCGTGCTGGCCGTATTCATTTGCCTCGGACAGTGGCCGACCTGGGAGATGCTGTGGGCCATCCCGTTGATTCTCATCGTCGCGGCGCTGGCTGTCGGGCTGGGCTTGATCCTCGGTGTACTCAACGTATTCGTGCGCGATATCGGCCAGGTCATCCCGATCGTGCTGCAGATCCTTTTCTGGTTCACGCCGATCGTTTACCCAATCAACATCATCCCCGAAGACCTCAAGTCACTTATTGCCTGGAACCCGATGTACCCAATCGTGACGGCTTACCACGATGTCTTCGTTTACAACGTGGCGCCTGACTTCTCGCAGATAGGCATCACTGTTTTGATCACATGCCTGCTGCTGGGCTTCGGCCTTTACATCTTCCGCCGAGCAGCGCCTGAAATGGTGGATGCCCTATGAGCCTGTTGCGCGCGAAAGACCTTGGCAAAGCCTACCGGACCTACCGCAGCGAGTGGCAGCGTATTGGCTGCTGGCTGGGCATCAAAAGTGCTCCCCGCGAAGAGCATTGGGTGCTTCAGCACATCAATTTCGAGATTAATGCAGGCGAAGCCATCGGCATCGTTGGCCAGAACGGTGCGGGCAAGTCGACGTTGCTGAAAATGCTGACCGGCACGCTGCAACCGACAACGGGTTCTGTCGAGGTGCACGGCCGAATCGCGGCGATTCTGGAGCTCGGCATGGGTTTCAACCCGGAGCTCACGGGTCGTCAGAATGTCTATCACGCTGCGGGTTTGATGGGTTTCACCACTCAGCAGATCGATGAGGTCATGGCTGAAATCGAGGCGTTTGCCGAGGTGGGCGAATACTTTGACCAAGCGGTCCGGACGTATTCCAGCGGCATGCAGATGAGGGTCGCCTTCGCGGTCGCCACTGCCAAGCGCCCTGAAATTCTGATCGTGGATGAGGCGCTTTCGGTTGGGGACAGCTATTTCCAGCACAAGAGTTTCGACAGGATCCGTGAGTTCCAGGATCAAGGCACCACGTTGCTGATCGTTTCCCACGACCGAAGCTCGATCCAGGCGCTGTGCGACCGCGTGCTGCTGATTGAGGGCGGCACGGTGATCAAGGACGGCGCGCCGGAAGAGGTGATGGATTTTTACAACGCCATTATTTCCGAGAAGGAAAACGCCACCGTTCAAGTGCACAAACTTGCCGACGGAAGCGTGCAAACACGTTCGGGCTCTGGCGAGGCGACGATCGAGAGTCTTGCGCTCTACAACGAACTTGATGCGCCGGTGGAATTCGTGTCCGTCGGGCAATCACTGAGCTTGAAAGTAAAGGTCAGCATTAACAGCTCCATTCCAGAACTGGTGGTGGGCTACATGATCAAAGATCGCCTTGGTCAGCCTATCTATGGCACCAACACCCATCATCTGGACAAGAAGATGGGTGCGCTCGAAGGGGGTAACCAGTTGGAGTATGTCTTCAGGTTCGACGCCAATATTGGCGTTGGCTCATACTCCATCGCTGTCGCCTTGCATACGGCAGACACTCACCTCAACGCAAACTACGAATGGCGAGATTTAGCACTGGTGTTTAACGTGATCAATGCGGACAAAATTCCTTTTGTTGGCTCAGCCTGGATACAACCCACTGTGGAGTGCATTCAGTGACTGAGCAGTTCTATCGCGCCTTCGAAGACAAGCACCGCGGCTCGCACGAAACCATCAAGCAGCGACTGCAGGTTTACCTTCCGTTCATCCTTCCGCTGCAAGGTCTGTATGGCGATTGCCGCGCGCTCGACGTGGGCTGCGGGCGGGGCGAGTGGCTGGAAACTTTGGTCGAAAACGGATTCAACGCCACTGGCGTTGATCTGGACGAAGGGATGCTAGAGGCCTGTCAGGCTCGCCAGTTGCCTGCTGAAAAAGCCGACGCGCTGGTTTATCTGCGAAGTATGCCAAGCGACTCGCTCTGCGTCGTCAGCGGCTTTCACATCGTGGAGCACATTCCGTTTGACGACCTGAAACTGCTGGTCGCAGAAGCCAACCGGGTGCTCAAACCCGGGGGGCTGCTGATCCTTGAAACGCCTAACGCAGAAAACCTGATTGTAGGGACGCAGAACTTCTATCTCGACCCCACACATGAAAAGCCTATTCCGCACATGCTGCTGGAATTCCTCGTTTCATTCAGCGGCTTTACCCGTTCGAAGTTGTTGCGCCTGCAAGAAAACACGGCACTGGCGGACAGTCCTAACGTTGGGTTGATGGACGTGATTGGCGGAACCAGCCCGGATTACGCAATCATTGCTCAAAAAGACTCAGGAAGGCTGGATGTGTCGGCGTTCGACCCGGCGTTCGACGCGGCCTACGGGCTGAGTCTGGATGACCTGTCACGTCGTTTTGAGGAAACCCAGGCGGCAAAGCTCGGCGAAATGGAGCAGCGTCTTGCAACGAATCAAACGGTAACGTTCGGTGAATTGCAATCACGCCTCGAAGCCAACCAGGCAGAGAAGCTGGAGGAACAGCGCGAGATAATGAGCAGTACGGCCGCGCTGTTGAATCAACGTATCGATCACGTCGAGCTAGAGTACTCGGCGATGACGAACCAGGTTCAAGACGTTAAAGCTGCCGTTCTCGACTTCAAGCTGGACAAGCTGAAATCGGCGAATACTTCTCTGGAAAATGCCAACACCTCGCTCGAGTTCGCAAACGCATCGCTGGTCAAACTACTCGATGAGTCCTCCAGAAACGCGCACATGTGGTACACCGAGGCCGAAAACCGCCTCAGCCAGATCAATACGTTGAAAGAAGATGTCGCTCAAAGGGATGAAAGAATCAGAGCGTTGCATGCCGAGCATCACGTGTTGAACGAGTACGTAGGCCAGATAAAAAACAGCACTTCATGGCGGGTGACGAGCCCCTTGCGCGGTGGCGCAATGTTAGGCAGATCGGTGACTTCGTCACCTTCACGCACACTCAAGCGGGCCATCAAGAAAGTCTTGAAAGGCGTTCTCAACCGACCAGGGCTGCGCAAGAACATCAAGCGCGTGCTGTTCCGCATTCCTGGCGTGCAAACCCGACTGCAAGCCCTTGCTGCGCGTCTCAGAGCGGATGCCGTGGTCGCGCCACAGACCGTTCAGTACCCGGAGCCCATGCCAGCCTATAACCCCGATCCGGGAAACACCCCACCTCCGCCGGCTCACCTCACGGAAAATGCGAAGGCTATCTACAACCGCCTCAACAGCAACGAACAACGTAAGGATTCGAATTGATGCGCGTCGTTATTGACCTTCAGGGCGCCCAAGCGGAAAACAGAAATCGGGGCATCGGGCGGTACGCACTGTCGTTCACCAAGGCCTTCATCAAAAACCGCGGCGACATCGAAGTATTCGTCGTCCTGAATGCTCTGTTCGGCGACGCTGTCGATCACATCCGTGACGAGCTTTACGGTCTGTTGCCGGCCAGCCATATCCAGACATGGGTTCCGAGCAGCAAGGTCAGCGCGCTCAACCCGGAGAATGCCTGGAATCGGCAGGCTTCCGAATTGGTGCGTGAGGCGTTCATTGCCAATCTGGACCCGGACCTTGTCCTGGTCACCAGCCTGTTTGAAGGCCTGGTCGACGATGTGGTGACCAGCATCAAGATGCTGAACTCTTCGATTCCCACGGCCTCGATCGTTTACGACCTCATTCCCTACATCAATCCAGACGCTTACCTGGCCTCACCGCCGGTTCGCAGTTGGTACGAAACCAAGCTTCAACACTTGCGCCGCGCCGATCTGGTGCTGGCGATATCCAGTTCATCGCGATCGGAAGTCATTGACCACCTCGGGTTCACACCCGAGGAAGTCGTCAATATTTCCACCGCTATCGACACAGACCATTACCGGCCGAAGTTCGACGAACAGCAGGATGCAAGCCTGAAGAACCGTCTGGGGATCGACCGCCAGTTCGTCATGTACACGGGCGGTATTGATCCGCGAAAGAATATCGAAGGCCTGATCAGCGCTTTCGCCAAGCTGTCCAAGCCGGTCCGCCGCGGGCATCAGTTGGTGATCGTCTGCAGCATTCAGCCGGACGAACGCTCCCGTCTTCAGGACCTTGTTGTCTCATGCGGCTTGAAGAAAGCGGACGTCTGCTTTACCGGTTACGTGAGCGAAGACGACCTTATCGCTCTATATAACGCGTGCAAGCTGTTTATCTTCCCGTCGCTGCACGAAGGTTTTGGCTTGCCTGCGCTGGAAGCCATGTCCTGCGGCAAACCCGTCATCGCCTCGAACACGTCGAGTCTTCCAGAAGTGCTTGGCAACCCGGATGCGCTATTTGACCCGTATCAGATCGACTCCATCACCGCGAAGATGGAACAAGTACTGGTTGATGATGCCCTCAGGGCCAAACTGGCAGAGTTGGCCATCCAGCAGTCTCGTAAATTCGGTTGGGACGAGACAGCGATCCGAGCCGTGCGGGCAGTCAAGGAACTGATCGCCGGCCGCCGTTCGATTCCGAATCCGGTCCGTGCGCCGAAGCGACCTCGCCTGGCCTATGTGTCCCCGCTCCCGCCTGCCCGTAGCGGGATCAGCGATTACAGCGCCGAACTGCTTCCTGAACTTGCCGTCCACTACCAGATTGATGTGATCGTGGCCCAGGATTCCGTAACGCCTGCCGACGCCGGGATCAACTACAAGCTGCGCTCGGTTGCCTGGTTTGAAGAAAACGCTCACGTGTTTGATCGCGTTATTTATCACTTCGGCAACTCGACCTTCCATGACCATATGTTCCGTTTGATCGAAAAAATCCCGGGGACCGTCGTCCTTCACGATTTTTTTCTGTCGGGCATCGTGGCGCACATGGAGCTTCATCAGGGCCAGCCAGGTTTCTGGACTCGGTCGCTATACCTCGGACACGGATACAAAGCGGTCAGCCAGCGTATCAATGGCGCGGACACCGCCGACGCGGTTTGGAAGTACTCGTGCAATTTGCGAGTCCTTCAGCAAGCCGAGGGGATCATCGTCCATTCGCATTACTCGATTCGGCTGGCACAGCAGTGGTATGGGGAAAACTCTGGTCTGAAGTGGGCCCAGATCCCATTGCTGCGTACCCCTCGCTTCCCCAACGCGCGAACCCACGCAGCGACGAAAGAGAAACTGGGTTTCTCTGATAGCGACTTCGTGGTGTGCAGCTTCGGCTTGCTCGGCCCTTCCAAGCTGAACAATCGTCTGCTGGATGCCTGGCTTGAATCCGAACTGGCGCAAGATGAGCACTGTCATCTGGTCTTCGTGGGCCAGAACAGTGAAGGTGAGTTCGGCGAAAACCTGCTCAAGAAGATCAACGCCAGCCCATGCCGCGACCGTATCAAGATCACCGGCTGGGCGGACGCTGACATGTTCAAGGCCTATCTGGAGGTTGCCGATGCGGCAGTCCAGTTGCGGACGCTGTCACGCGGAGAAACCTCCGCCGCCGTCCTCGATTGCCTGAATTACGGCATTGCAACGATCGTAAACGCCAACGGCAGCATGTCGGACATACCGACTTCGAGCCTGGTCAAGCTGCCGGACGATTTCGACGATGCCGAGCTGTCGGACTCATTGAATCTCCTGCGTCAAGACTCTGCCGCGCGTCAACGTATCGGCGCCCAGGGTCAGCAACTTATTCATACCCGGCACTCACCTCGGGCCTGTGCCTTCCTCTACCGGCAGGCCATCGAGAAGTTCCACGAGGACTCTTATCACTCGGTGTCCGAGGTCGTGACGTCGATTGCAGGTCTGGAAAAGCAAGGCTTCAGCTACGAAAGCTCAATGGCCATTGCTGAGTCCATCGACCAAAGCCTGAAACCCACGATCTGCAAACCGCAGTTACTCGTGGACATTTCCGAACTGGTGAATCGAGATGCCAAAAGCGGTATCCAGCGCGTCGTGCGGAGCATCCTCGAGGTGTGGCTTTCGATGCCTCCGGGCAATTATCGGGTTGAGCCTGTTTATGCCACCGAGGACGTGGATGGCTACAGGTACGCAAGACAGTTCACTTTGGGATTCCTGAATTGCCCGACTCATCTTCTTGAGGATGAGCCGGTGGTTTACCACTCCGGGGACCACTTCATCGGTCTGGATCTGCAACCCGTCATTGTCCCGAGACAGCGGCAAGCTCTCGCGGATATGAGACGTCGTGGCGTCACGGTGCAATTCGTCGTGTACGACCTGCTGCTCAAAAAGCTGGCGCAGTGCTTCCCTGCCGGGGCGGCCGACATCCTGGATGGATGGCTGGAGACCGTCGCAGAGTCGGACGGTGTGATTTGCATCTCCAAAGCCGTTGCGGATGAGATGGCTGAGTGGGTTGCAGAGAATCGCAAACCTTCCAAGCGACCTTTCAATATCTCGTGGTTCCATCTGGGGGCTGACATCACCAAGCCAACCAGCGCCGAAGGTACGTCAGCTATCCCTAAGAATGTGCTCACCAGCTTGCAAGCCCGTCCGTCTTTTTTGATGGTAGGCACTGTAGAGCCAAGGAAGGGCCATGCGCAGGTGCTGGATGCATTCGAGCTGCTTTGGGCAAATCAGCAAGACGCCAATTTGCTGATTGTCGGGAAGCAAGGCTGGATGGTGGAAGCACTGGTCGAGAGACTGAGAAACCATCCGGAAATCGGCAAGCGGCTGTTCTGGTTTGAGGGCATCGACGATGAATACCTGTGCAGTCTTTATGCACAGTCCGATGCGTTGATTGCTGCATCGCTTGGTGAGGGTTTTGGCCTGCCGCTTATCGAGGCCGCGCAATACGGGTTGCCGTTGATTGCCCGCGATATTCCTGTGTTCCGTGAAGTGGCGGGTGAGCATGCCTTCTACTTTAAGGGAGAGGATGCGCAGTCACTTGCGAAAAGCGTCACGGCTTGGCTTGAACTGCACCGCAGCGCAGCGCAGCCGAAACCTGATGGAATGCCTTGGATGACGTGGGATCAGAGCGCGGGACAGCTGTATCTATCATCGCAGGCGCTCGCTGAGTAAGCACCGGAGTACCCTCCCCCTGGCTTAATTACAGGCAGGGGGGGGTTCTGTTTCTGGACCTGTGCAAAAGCCGCAACCCGGCTTATAGATGGACAAACTGCAGTAGCCCTTGGCGCTGAAGGCAGAGCCAAGGGCTAAAGGTCAAGATCACTTGCTACCCAGGATCCGCATTGACACAAACCCGATGCCAAGGATCCGATCGTCCGTACTCCCGGTCAGTTTCTTGGGCGAGATCGGCTTAGGCGGGATGAAAGTTATGCGGTCAGCGCTTGAGCCCTCCAGGTCCACATCCAACCGCACTTCCGATGTCCCTTGAGGAATCTGAACACTATAGACACGACTGCCTATTTCGACGCGAGTCGGATCGGTCGCGTTTGGCCCATAGGGCATAACTTTCAGCACAAGAGTAAATTTTTGAGGCAGTGGATCGGTAAAATCGAACACCGCTTTTGCAGAAGACCAACGCCCCCACGGCTCTACATCGTAAAAGCCCTCAGCGGCGCTTATAAACTCAGGCATCCCGATGCGGGTAAAGTCAATCCCGGTCGCCAAGTTACCGCTGTAACGCCCCCCCATAGCGTCGACCAAGAAGCCTGCCTGCCGCTGAATCTGTTTTATAGAGAGACCGCTTAAATCGGGGTGCTCGCTGCCATCGAGCCTGAAGAACACCAGTTCTTTGTTGTCACTTTGAAGCAGTGGCTGTCGCTGTAGCAGGCCTGAAAGCTCCTGCACCAGTGCCTGGCCGTTATCTGCATAACCTCGGCGATCAATATAAATGCCGTCGAAGCCCAGCTTGCGAATGACTTCAAGCTGACGCGCCATCGGTTCTTGCGCAAGTCCGCGATAGAACAGATCACCTGGCCTGCCTTTCATACCGCCAAAGCTCCAGTGCAATGCCTTCGATTGCAGCACGCCTGCCAGAAGCTGATAGTTGGAAAGGCGATTCATAATTGGCTCTTCGGGAAAGCCAATATAGGGCAGTTGGTACACGGCACTGCCCGCAGGAAGCGTATTTTCGATCGCCGCAACAAAGCGCTTATCGCTGTCGAATGACTCCTCAACGGCTGCATTGCAATGCTTACAGACCGGTGCAGTCTGGTCGTATAGACCGACAAACAGCAGCATTGCCGAGATAGCCATTGAATACTTAGCGAACTGAGGAGATTTCTTCTCCAATATGAGTTGCAGCGAGATGAAAAAGAACAGCAACGCGCCGCACGCTATAAAAATGCTGATCCTGTTCCATCCCCTGATTGACGGGGAAACTACCATCGCGAACAGCGAGCCTAGCCCGCCAATCGTCGCGAATAGAAACAACACCAAGGTAACGGCAGCCAGCAGGCGCAGCCTACCGTCAGCCTCCAAGCGAGCGGGGGCAAATATCAAATACAACAAGGCCAGCATGAAGCCCGCTGCACCGATGATACCCAAAGGCGCGAACGAGTTTTCGTTAATCAGCGGCGACCCTTGGTTATATTGCAAACCCACCTGCCCCAAGCGACCAACGCGATGGTCAGGGCGCGGCATGAGGAGTTGCATCATCTTCAGACCTAGAACCTCGGACTGGCCGAACGAGCGCTGAGCGACTTCCAGATTGGGCCCGTTCCTATACGTTCCAAGCATATTAGGTGCGATGTTGATAAAAACACCGAACACAATGGCAATGCTCAGCACCACTGCTTTTTTCGCACCCTGAACGTTCTGCCATCTGACGGCACTCAATACCCCAGCCGATGCCAAGATGATCATGCCGAACAGTGCGTAATACACGCCAAAGGAAGCCAGCACCACCATGCACAATGCCGTAAGAGAGAGTTTGCGTAACGTCGACTTGGCGGGAGCTTTGGCCGGGGCAGCGCGCGTGTGGTAGATATCGAGCGCCAGATAGAAAAACACCGGGGCGACGAAGTACCATGTATAAAAAAGGTGATTCAATCGAAAGAAATGGAACGGGATAAACGTGTAAAGCACGCTCATGGTAGCCGCAAACTTGCCGTTCAGGCCGAATGCCCGTGCGGTTATGTAGGTGCCGATAAAGCAGGAAGAAAAGCTGAACAGATAAAACAACTTTACGCCGGCCGGCCAACCACCCGCGATAAGCGCGAGCACTTTGATCAATAAGTGATCAGCAGAATCCGAGCCCGGGAAATCAAGGAAACTCGAACCGAACGGATAGCCACTGCGCGCATTATCAAACAGCCAGCCTTCCGCAACCCGCTGAGCCATCCAGGCATGAAACATTCCATCCGCTTCGTACCCATACGGTCTGGACAGATCAGGGACCAACCCGTGCAAGCCGCTCATGAAGAAACTTGCGAGGAAGAATGTCGCGATGGCACCAATGAGCAGAAGCTTCCACTCGCAAGCAAGGGTCGTCCGCCATGTAGGGAAACCGCCTATGTCGCGATGGCGGTGCGGACGTGTACTGATGTCTGAATTCAAGGTTTTTGCTCGGGTTATTTAGTCAAAATTTACGCGTTCGCTTTCAACCACGAGCGGCATGTTGCGAATTTTGGTATGAACAGAGCCCAGATACTCTCCCAGCATTCCCAAGAACAGGATCTGGACCGAGCTGAAGAAGAACAATGAGATAAGCAGCGGCGCGATACCTACCTGAAAGGAGTTCCAGAATACAAGCTTCGCAATCAGGAAGCCAAATGCAGCCAGCAGGCTTAGGCCCGCGAGCAGTGCTCCCCCCATTACCATCAGCCGCAACGGCACTTTGGAATGGTTGGTAATTCCCAGCATGGCAATGTCATACAAGGTATAAAAGTTGTTGCTGGTGATGCCGCGCAGGCGTCGAGGTTGTTTGAACGGCACGGTGGCTATCGGGAACCCAATCTCACACAGCAGACCACGGAAGTACGGATACGGGTCATCTATCTTCTTGAGTATGTCCAGCACCGCCCGATCAAACAGGCCTGCACCTGTTGCGTTCTGCACCAGCGGAACTTCGGAGATGCGGGTGACGAAGCGGTAATAGGCGCGGCGCGCGATGAACATCAGACGCGACTCTTCGCTCTCTGGCTTAACCGCCATCACGGTCTTGAAGCCCTCTTCCCACTTCTTCACGAACTCTTCGATCATCTCGGGCGGATCTTGCAGGTCCGAAGCAATCAGCACGGCAGCGTCGCCCCGAGCCTGGAGCAGGGCGTAATAAGGAGAACGGATGTGACCGAAATTTCGGGCGTTCAGGATCAATTTGACCCGGTTGTCCTGCGCAGCCAGTGCTCGCAACTTGACGATGCTGCTATCGGTCGAGCAGTTATCAATGAAGATATGTTCGTAATCGTAGTCAAGGCGCGACATCACCTCGACGATGCGCTGGTACAGCTCATCAATATTGGCTTCTTCGTTGTAGCAAGGGGTCACTATGCTGATGAGCTTACGCATAATTGAAAACATACCTGTTATTAATGACGAATGAGAGTAAAGCCATGGGCACGATCAGAGCGATGCCGGCTAAGTAGGGGTTTACGCCCAGCAACTTCAGCACAGCAATCCCGGCTACGTTGGCTGCGTAGACAACGGCATAGCCGGCCACGAAACGAAAGATGAGTTTATTGTTCTTCGAACCGAACACCAGGGCGCCAGTGCTCTTGAAGTTGAACAATACGCCCAGAATGGTGGCGAGCAGCAACGCCATGCTGTAATGCAGACCGAGGTAAAGGAAGCCGGCAAAACAACCGTAGCCGAACGCCGCGTTCAACATCCCCACCAACGCAAACCGGACCAGTTTTATCTTGAGAAGCGCGTGAAGCCGTGGCCATGCTTTTTCAGTCTCTTGCATGCAGCGCCTGCCTGATTTCGCGCAACACGCCGCTCAGCGACGAATCGCCGGGAACATAGCCGAACAACTGCTCTGCCCTGCGATTGTGCGAATAGTAATGAGCCTTGGGTCCCGTAGCATTCACTCGGGCCTGTTCACCGGCGACCGTAAACTTCAGACCGAACTCCTCGCTCACCGCTGCCAGCAGTTCGAACTTGCTCACCGGCGCAAGGCTGTAGCAGTCCACTGCATCGTTACCCGGAGGTGCCTGCAAAACACGGCCGATCAACTGCATGAAGTCTGCAGGCGTGAGGTAATCCCGAAGCATGTCATCCGGCGCGACTTCTAGCACGGTGCCCGTATGCAGGGACCGCAGGATGTCACTCAGGAAGAACCTCGCTTCGCACGGCTGGCGATGGCTGAAGTAGCTGAAGACTCGCACATCAGTGATGGCCGCTTCCGGCAGCGCGCGGTGGCGACACTCGGCTTGAAACTTGGCCGCGCCATACCAGTGCTGCGGCTGCAGCGCGTTGATAGGAAACACGGCAGCCGAGTCGTCCGTGATCGGCGCCGAGAAGTTGGTGCCGTAGGCGGCGCCGCTGCTCAGGTAGATGTATTTGCAGACAGGGTGGCTACGCAAGTAGGCCAGGGCCAGATTATCGTACTGCTCCGTGACGCTGAAAATCGCCTGGCCCATCTGTACAGCACGGGCCGGATCGCCAACACCGACAAAGTTGATAACTGCATCGAACTCGCAGCTGTCATCGAAAGCGGCGTAGTCGAGAACCGGAAAGCCTTCGCTTGCCGCGATCGTTTGAACGCCTGCGTCTAGGGTAGCGGGCGTACGCACAAACAGCGTGCATCTGTACGCCGTGGATTGAGCGAGACTGGCTATCAGGTCCTTGGCGATGTGGCTGCTGGCTCCAAGGATGGCAACCTTCATTGACCCAGGTCCAGCAACGGCGACTGCTCGTGGATGGGACGGCCGAACTCAAGGCGAGGTCGGCATTCGCGGGCGTCTGGCATTAATACTTCGATAAGCATTGGCTTACCGTTCGCCAGGAACTCAACGACCGCAGACTTGAACGCCTCCAGGTCGATCACGCTCCGCGAATCAATGCCGTAGGCTTCGCCCAAGGCCTTGAATTGCGAGGTATAGCCATCCCAGTACGTCGAGGAGTTACGACCCTCGAAATACATTTCCTGAAAACCGCGCACCATGCCCAACGAGTGGTTGTTCAGTACCACTGTCAGGATAGGCAGCCGCTCACGGGCGATGATGTCCAGCTCCTGAATATTCAGCTGGGCTCCGCCGTCACCGGTAATCACCACAACTGCCTTGTGCCCAGCGATGCAAGCACCTACGGCCGCCGGAATGGCAAAGCCCATCGTGCCGAGACCGCCGGAGTGGTGCATGGCTTGGCCGGGGTTCAGGCGCAACGTGTGCGCGGCCCACATCTGGTTATTGCCTACATCGGCGACGTAATCGAGCGCCCGGCCTTCGGTCAATTCGTTGAGGGCGCCGAACAAAGCGAAAGGGCTGAAACCCAAGTCGGTGTACTCGTCCTTGAACGATTGCTCGAACACCTGCGCCAAACTTGCATGCCAGGACGGCGGCGCGGGCGGGAGCATCGGAGCGTGCGCCATAAAGGAAGCGAACACCGCTTCAAGGTCGGCATGGATCGACTGTTGCGCCTTCACCCTGTTGTCCAGTTGAGCGGCGTCCAGGTCGAACTGCACAATGTGCGCGTGATGCGCGAAGGTTTCGGGCTTGGCGCCGGTTTGGCGTACGTCCATGCGACTTCCGAACACAATCAGCAGGTCGCAATTCTGCACGGCGTAGTTCGCCGCCCTCGTCCCGTAAGCACCGAGCATCCCAATGTAGTGCTCGCTGGCGGGCACCTTCTCGGCGCCCTTCAGGCTCGCAACGTGGGGGATGCCCAGTCTACGGACCTCGCTCAACCATTGGCTGAACTCAGGCGTGTTCACGGCACCACCACCAATCAGGAATAGCGGCTTCTGAGCTTTTTCCAGCAACGCCCAGACGTCCGCATGCGAGTCTTTCTGCGCCGGCGCAACGTCCAACTCACGAGCCCACGCGCTCAGCAATTCCTCAAGCACAGCGTCGTCAACTTCGGCGCGCTGAACATCCATTGGAATGTCGAGCAGGACGGGCCCCGGCCGGCCGGCCCGGGCGGTGGTAATCGCCTTGAGCAGGCAGGGAATCAGTTCATCGACGTGGGTAACCTGGTGAGCGTACTTGGTGATGCTGCTCACCAAAGCAACGCTGTCCAGTTCCTGAAAACCCTGTTGGCGAATAGCCCGCTCACCCTTCAGTTCATGGGTATTGACCTGGCCGGTCAGGAACAGGCAGGGATGGCTGTCCAACCAGCAGTCTGCAATTCCTGTGATCAGGTTAGTGGCGCCCGGGCCGCTTGTGCCCAGTGCCACGCCCATCACTTTATGATTCGTTACGCGTGCGACGGCGGATGCAGCGAAGGCGGCGCCTTGCTCATGGTGCATGGATACCAACTTGGTCTTGCCGAGCAAGTTAATACTGTCCACCAAGTGCGCAATCATTCCACCAATGAGCTCAAAACCATAGAGGACATGAGTGTCCGCCAGAACCTTAGCGACTGCATCCGATGCTTTCATAATTTAGAAACCGATCCCGAAGAACTCTTCCAGTTTTTCACCAACATAGTCGAACTGTTCCTGACCCAGCGACGGTTGCACGCCGAGCCAGAAGGTCTGGTTCATGGTGCGGTCAGTGTTGGTCAGCTCGCCCACTACGCGATGCTCGACGCCATGGAAATACGGCTGGCGCGTCAGGTTGCCTGCGAACAGCAGACGGGTGCCGATCTTGTTCTGATCGAGGAACTTCAGCAGATCCACACGCTTGACGCCGGCAGTCTCTTTGAGAGTCACCGGGAAGCCGAACCAGGAAGGATCGCTATTAGGCGTAGGCTCGGCAATTTCAAGGAAGTCGCTCAGGCTGGACAGACGCTCTTTCAACAGTTTGAAGTTGCGCTTGCGGGTTTCGATGAACTCCGGCGCTCGATCAAGCTGGGCCAGGCCGCAAGCCGCTTGCATGTCGGTGATCTTCAGGTTGTAGCCCAAGTGCGCATACACGTACTTGTGATCATAACCTTGTGGCAGGCTGCCGAACTGCTGCCCGAAACGGTTGCCGCACGTGTCGTCGCAGCCTGGCGCGCAGTAGCAATCGCGGCCCCAGTCACGGAACGATTCCGCGATCATCCGTAGCTGGGCATCATTAGTGAATACCGCGCCGCCCTCACCCATGGTGATGTGGTGAGCAGGGTAGAAGCTGAGTGTCGCGATGTCGCCAAAGGTGCCTACCATCTTGCCGTCGTAAGTCGCGCCCAACGCGTCACAGCAATCTTCGACCAGCCAAAGGTTGTACTTTTCGCATAGCGCCTTCACCTTGCCCAGATTGAACGGGTTTCCCAAGGTGTGAGCGAGCATGATGGCCTTGGTCTTCGGCGTGATGGCCGCTTCGATCAAGTCTGCATTGATGTTGTGGGTGTTCATTTCCACGTCGACGAACACAGGGATCGCGCCGAACTGAACGATCGGGTTGACGGTGGTCGGGAAACCCGCCGCAACCCCAATGACTTCGTCACCCTTCTTGATTGCACGATCACCCAGTTTTGGTGACGTGAGGGTGCTGAACGCCACCAGGTTGGCCGAAGAACCGGAGTTCACGGTCAGCAGGTAGTTCACACCCAGGAACGCAGCCAGTTTCTTCTCGAATTCAGCGTTGAAGCGACCAGTGGTTAGCCAGCCATCCAAAGAGGCCTCAACCATCAGCTGCAGTTCACGCGCGCCGATTACCTTGCCCGAAGGAGGGATGACGGATTCACCCCCGACAAAAGGTTTGGCCGCCAAGGCCGTCTGGGCGTAGCGCTCAACGAGCTGGCTGATTTCCTGACGGAGCATATCGGGGGTCATAGTATTTCCTGCTCAAGCTAATTATCGGTTAGGCGCCAGTGGCATGGCTGCCATGTAGCTGTTTATTTCTTCTACGCAGCTGACATGCATGTCGGCATTCTCCAACCAGGCTCTGTGCCAGTTGACGATGCGAGTCAGCGTCGTTTCCAGGCCCCATGTTGGTTCCCACTTCAAGTGAGCGCGGGCCTTGGAGATGTCCAGTTTCAAATAGCGGGCTTCGTGCGGCTGCGGGTCACTATCAAGCTGCCAGCTAGCGCCAGCTCCCCACGCCTGGACCATGTGATCAAGTATCCATTCGACAGGTTGAGCGTCTTCGTCGCGAGGACCGAAGTTCCAGCCCTGAGCGAATGACTGGCCATGCTCCCATAGGTGCTGGGCGAGAACAAGATAACCGCTGAGCGGCTCAAGTACATGCTGCCAAGGACGGGTGGCCTTCGGATTGCGCACGACAACAGGCTTGCCCTGCTCGACAGCGCGCAGGATGTCCGGTATCAATCGGTCGTCGGCCCAGTCGCCACCGCCGATGACATTGCCAGCGCGCGCTGACGCTAATGCAGCGGAGTGTTCGGTATTGAAGAACGAGTTGCGATAGGCGCTGGTGACCAGCTCCACACAGCCTTTACTGTTGCTGTACGGATCGTGGCCACCCATGGGCTCATTCTCGCGATAGCCCCATTCCCATTCCTGATTCTCGTAACATTTGTCAGTGGTGACATTCACGATGGCGCGCAGGCCGGGGCATTTGCGCGCAGCCTCGAGCACATGAACAGTGCCCATGACGTTGGTAGCGTAGGTTTCAACCGGCTCGCGGTACGACAGCCTGACCAGCGGTTGTGCCGCCATGTGAATCAGGATGTCCGGATTGAAGCCAACCATACTTTCTGTCACGGCCTGCAGATCGCGGATGTCGCCGATCTGCGACTCCATGCCCCGCTCAACCTGCGCTTGCTCGAAGAGTGAAGGCGTGGTCGGCGGCGACAAGGCAAAGCCTTTCACCTGAGCGCCCATGCCCTGCAGCCACAGAGCCAGCCAGCTTCCCTTGAAGCCGGTATGGCCGGTCAGGAAAACTTTTTTGCCTTTCCAGAAATCAGCGGAGACAGCAGCTTTCATAGTCGTTCTCAGTCCCAGAATTTCCAAGGCGCTTCACCGCTCTGCCACAACTTTTCGAGCAGATTTTTATCGTGCAGGGTGTCCATCGGCTGCCAGAAACCAGGATGCTCGAACGCCATCAGTTGGCCCTGCTCGGCGAGGCTCATCAGCGGCCCCTGCTCCCAGACTGTGCTGTCGCCTTCCAAGTAATCCAGCACTTGCGGAGAGAGCACGAAGAAACCGCCATTGATCATGGCGCCGTCACCTTTAGGCTTTTCCTTAAAATTAAGGACCTGGCCTTCGCTGATGTCCAGCGCGCCAAAGCGGCCTGGCGGGAAGGTTGCGGTGAGCGTGGCAGCTTTGCCGTGGCCCTTGTGAAAGGCGACGGCAGCGCTGATGTCCATGCTGCCAACGCCATCGCCGTAGGTGAAGCAAAAAGCCTCATCATCGCGTACGTAATCCGCGACACGGCGCAGGCGACCACCCGTCATCGACGTTTCGCCCGTATCTACCAACGTCACATTCCAGTCTTCAGCACGCTGGTCGTGAACCTTCATGGTGTTCTCGCGCATGTTGAACGTGATGTCCGACGTGTGCAGGAAATAGTTGGCGAAGTATTCCTTGATCATGTAGCCCTTGTAGCCACAGCAGATGATGAAATCATTGATGCCGTGGGAGGAATACATTTTCATGATGTGCCACAGAATCGGCTTGCCACCGATTTCAACCATTGGCTTAGGCCGTGTACCAGTCTCTTCGCTTAAGCGCGTGCCGAGCCCACCTGCCAGAATGACCGCTTTCATAACCGCTCCTTGTTAGTTCGAACTCACGAATGCATCGGAGTAAAAGTGTTTGACAGGTAACCCGGCGCTATGAAGAACTTCACGGGCGGAATGGATCATGCTTTCCGACCCGCAGGCATAAACCACTGCGTGATCAAGTTCGATCCCGTCCTCAAGCAGAGCGGCCTGGACGTAACCAGTACGGCCCTGCCATTGCGCATCTGGCCGTGAGAGCACAGGAATAAATACCGCGTCAAGGCCCTCAAGATTAGGGGCCCAATAAATATCGGTAAGGCTGCGCCCACCCCAATAGATGAAAATCTTCTTGCCCGCCGCCAGGTCCGGATTAGCCTGCAATTGTTCAAGCATCGCCTTGACCGGCGCAATGCCGGTACCGGTCGCGAGAAAAATCAGCGTACTAGCGCTCTTGTCACGCAGACAAAATGTCCCTAGCGGGCCTTCCAAGCGCAAAAGGTCATTGGGCTTGGCGTCACCGAACCAGTAACGTGACATCGAGCCGTGCTCAACTTGCCGGATCTGGAGTTCCAGCTTGCCGTCGCTGCGCTGGGCATTGGCAATTGAATAACTGCGACGCAAGCCGCCCGCCCCGATCACGTCCAGATACTGGCCAGGCAGGTAATGAAGCTTGCTGGCAGGCGGGACCCGTAGAATGACTTCAACCACGTTGTCCGCAAGGTGAGTGATTGTATCAATCCGGCAAGGGAGGGTTTTGACTTCGATATCGCCCAGCGCACCGATATCCTCGGCGTCTATCTCCACATCGGTTATCGCACGGCGGCAGCAGGTCAGAATCATTCCCGCAGCCATCTCGTCGACGGTCAGCGACGCCTCTCCTTTGAGGGCCTCAGTTTCACCGCTGAGCACCATGGCTTTGCACACGCCGCAACGACCAGTGCGACAGCTGTACTCAAGCGTTATGCCAGCAGCTTTTGCGCTGTCCAGCAACGAGGCGCCAGACTCGGAAATGAATGTTTGCCCACTATGGAGCTTTACTGAAACCATGGGGTTACCGGATTCGAAATACTGAAAGGCTGCAGAAGTTAACGTCTGGCAACGCCTGTGAAGAAGACTGAGGGCGACGAACAACAAAAAACAGACGGGCGGAAGATGCTTCAAGACCACCCGCTACGGGCCGGGCCGTGAAGTACTGCGCACGTGTTGACTGCTTCTGAAGTTGCTACGGGGGACGGAGTTTACACGCTGTGTGCCCGCTGTAGTGCAGGATTTTTGCAAGCCCAGTTCTGACGGTGCATGACCCATGGGCGGAAAATCACGCCACCGCGCTTAAGGCTCGCCGACAGGACTGAGCAAGATGGGGGCGAGGCGGATGGCGCCGTTTGCGGTGCGCTTACGTAGTTGGCACAAGCTTTGTTGGGTAAATGCAGTGCTACATGTCGACCTCTTGAGAGCAGTTTTATCTGGCGCCTATCGAGCCTATTGTCTGTTCGGTGTATATTTCCCCGCAAACAATTCGCGCGCGCCCAGCGGTCGCTGCAACGCTGCCGGCTTTTCGCCACCAATATATAACTACCAACGGAGCTCGATCCTCGCATGAAAGCAATTGTTACCGGCATCACTGGTCAAGACGGCGCCTACCTGGCTGAACTGCTGCTTGGCAAGGGCTACACCGTCTACGGCACCTATCGTCGTACCAGTTCTGTCAATTTCTGGCGGATCGAAGAACTGGGCATCCAGAACAATCCAAACCTGCACCTGGTCGAGTACGACCTCACCGACCTGTCGGCCAGCATCCGTCTGCTGCAGACCACCGAAGCCACCGAGGTGTACAACCTCGCTGCGCAGAGCTTCGTGGGCGTTTCCTTTGAACAGCCGATCACCACCGCCGAAATCACCGGCCTTGGCGCTGTCAATCTGCTGGAAGCCATCCGTATCGTTAACCCGAAAGTCCGCTTCTACCAAGCGTCGACTTCCGAGATGTTCGGTAAGGTTCAGGCCATTCCTCAGGTCGAGGACACTCCGTTCTACCCGCGCAGCCCTTATGGCGTTGCCAAGCTGTACGCGCACTGGATGACTATCAACTATCGCGAGTCGTACGGCATTTTTGCGACCAGCGGCATCCTGTTCAACCACGAGTCGCCACTGCGCGGCCGTGAGTTCGTGACGCGCAAAATCACTGACACTGTTGCCAAGATCAAGCTGGGTCTGCAGGACTCGCTGGTACTGGGCAACATGGACGCCAAGCGCGACTGGGGTTTCGCCAAAGAGTACGTCGAAGGCATGTGGCGCATGCTGCAGGCTGATGAGCCGGACACCTTTGTCCTGGCCACCAACCGCACTGAAACCGTTCGTGACTTCGTCGCGATGGCATTCAAGGCTGTCGGTATCACCATCAACTGGAGTGGTGAAGCGGAAGAAGAGAAAGGCACTTGCGCCGACACTGGCAAGGTCCTGGTCTCGGTCAATCCTAAGTTCTACCGTCCGACTGAAGTTGAGCTGTTGATTGGTAACCCGGCCAAGGCCAAGGAAGTCCTGGGCTGGGAGCCGAAGACCAACCTGGAAGAGCTGTGCCGCATGATGGTTGAAGCCGACCTGCGTCGTAACGAGAAAGGGTTTTCGTTCTGATGAGTATGGCCGGCAAGCGCGCGCTGATAACGGGTATTCATGGATTCACGGGGCGCTACATGGCGGCCGAGCTCGTAGCCCAAGGCTGCGAGGTCGTCGGTCTGGGCAGTCATCCGTCCGATGATGCCAATTATCATCAGGCTGACCTTACCGATCTGGTGAGTCTGAGCAAGCTGCTGGCAGAGCTTCAGCCGGACATCGTTGTTCATCTCGCGGCATTGGCCTTTGTCGGACACGGCGCGGCAGATGCGTTCTATCAGGTCAACTTGATCGGTACGCGCAACCTGCTGGAAGCGATTGCCCACTGCGGCAAAGCGCCTGAAAGCGTCTTGATCGCCAGCAGTGCCAATGTTTACGGCAATGCGTCGGAAGGGTTGCTTGACGAGAGCACCACGCCGGCGCCGGCCAACGATTACGCCGTCAGCAAGCTGGCCATGGAATACATGGCCAGTCTGTGGTTCGGGCGGTTGCCGATCATCATCGCGCGTCCGTTCAACTACACCGGCGTGGGGCAGGCGGATAACTTCCTGCTCCCGAAAATCGTCAAGCACTTCCGCGAGAAGGCCGACAAGATCGAGCTGGGCAACCTGGATGTCTGGCGCGACTTCAGCGACGTCCGTGCGCTGGTGTCCGCCTACCGCGGGCTGCTGGAGGCCAAGCCGTTTGGTCAGTACGTGAACGTCAGTTCGGGCAAGACTCACTCGCTCCGCGAAGTGCTCGACATGTGTCGCGCCATCACGGGCCACGACCTCACCGTCGAAGTGAACCCTGCTTTCGTGCGGGCCAACGAGGTCAAGACCTTGTGCGGCGACAACAGCAAGCTGAAGTCTCTGGTCCCAGGCTGGCAGACACCCGAGCTGAGCGAAACGCTTGGCTGGATGCTGGCCGACGCGTAACTCCGCAACATCCAACCCGAAGCGCTGTGAGGCGCTTCGGGTTTTCCTTTATTCTCCGCATCACACATCTCCGCTTTACACGCAAAGCACACCTCGCGAGAACAGCGGACGTTATCGTTTCGTCAGAGAATGCTGATGACCAAAGTTTTGCACTTCTTCAAAACCTACTTCCCGGAAAGCAAGGGTGGTGGCGTCGAGCAAGTCATCTTTCAGCTGGCACAGGGTTGCCAGGCTCACGGTATCCATTCCGAAGTGCTTTCCCTGAGTAAAGAAGGGGCCGCGCGCAACGAGACGGTCGGTAACCATATTGCCCACCGTTCGAAGCAGGACTTGTATGTGGCGTCGACAGGGTTTTCGCTGTCGGGCATTCGCGACTTCAAGGAGTTGGCGAGCGAAGCGGACATCGTGCATTACCACTTCCCGTGGCCGTACATGGACATCGCGCACTTCGCCGCGCAGATCAAAAAGCCGGCGGTGGTGAGTTACCACTCAGACATCATCAAGCAGAAGACGCTGCTCAAGCTGTATGCGCCGTTGATGAACCGCTTCCTGAGCAGCGTGGACCGTATTGTGGTGTCCTCCCCCAACTACGCCGCGAGTAGCGAGGTGCTGACTCGCTTCAAGGACAAGGTAGAGATCATTCCGTTTGGTCTTGACCGAGCCACCTACCCTGCCCCGTCGCCTGCGAAGCTTGCGCACTGGAAACAGCAACTGGGCGAACGCTTCTTTTTGTTCGTCGGTGCGCTGCGTTATTACAAGGGCCTCGATTTCCTGCTGGAAGCTGCGGCGAAGAATCGCTTGCCGGTGGTGATCATGGGCGGCGGGCATCAGGAGCTTGAACTCAAGGCTAAGGCCAATGCGCTTGGGCTCAACAATGTCGTGTTTGTGGGCAGCCTGCCGGATGAGGACAAGAACGCGCTGCTGATGCTGTGTGAGGCGTTTGTCTTTCCGTCACACCAGCGTTCGGAGTCGTTCGGCATCTCGCTGCTGGAAGCGGCGATGTACGGCAAGCCTATGATCTCGTGCGAGATGGGCACGGGGACCACCTTTATTAACATCGCGAACGAGACGGGGCTGGTCGTGGCGCCGCGTGATTCAAATGCGTTGGCGGTAGCGATGGAGACGCTCTGGAATGACAGAGAGCTCGCCAAGCAGATGGGATTGAGAGCGGTGCAGCGGTTTGAGTCGATGTTTACGGCGCCGACGATGGTGAAGGCGTACGCCGATTTGTATCAGGACGTGCTGCGCAAGCGATAGGCATTTTTGTAGGACTGGCTTTAGCCGGGAAAGGGGCATTGTCACGCCGCAGGATTGATGGCGATCACACCTGCCTATTCCCGGCTGAAGCCGGTCCCACTGACCGCAGCGTTCACCCTGTGGACCGGTTTTAGCCGGGAAGGCGTCAGTGGTCACACCGCAGAATTGATGGCGATCACACTGGCCTCTTCCCGGCTAAAGCCGGTCCCACTGACACAGCGCGGTCACCTAGTGGGACTGGCTTTAGCCGGGAAGGCGTCGGTTGTCACGCTGAAAATCTGACGGTGCTCATGCAGGCCTCTTCCCGGCTGAAGCCGGTCCTACATTGATCGCGCTGAAGTCCGGGCACTGGTGAGATCGCCCGGACTCGCGCCGTATTTTCCTTACGGCTTACGCTTGCGCGGCCCGGTGTTGAACACCGGCACTTTCCGAATAGGCTTGGCCGCAGGCACTTCCGCCGCAGTCTCCCCGCTGTCCACCCACTTACCGAGATTGCGTTTACCGCCGCCCCCGCTGGTTTTGGGTTTCTTCGGCTTTTTCGGTTTCTTGAGAATCTGCCCGGTGGCATCGGTCACCGGTACGCGGTGTTCCGGGATGAAGTCGGGTTCTTCGCGGCGTTGCAGGGTCTGGCGGGTGAGCACTTCGATGGCGCTGAGCAGGTCGACTTCGTCGGCGCACACCAGGGAGATCGCTTCGCCGGTCTGGCCCGCGCGGCCGGTGCGACCGATGCGGTGGATGTAGTCTTCGGCAACGATAGGCAGGTCGAGGTTGACCACCGTCGGCAGGTCGTCGATGTCCAGACCACGGGCGGCGACGTCGGTCGCGACGAGGATCTGCACGTCACCGCTCTTGAAGCGATCCAGCGCGCGCTGGCGGGTGGCTTGGGGTTTGTCACCGTGAATGCCGTCGGCGTTGATGCTCAGGCCTTGCAGGCGCTCCACCAGTTGATCGACGCCGACGCGGGTCTTGGCGAACACCAGCACCTGGCTCCAGCGCTGCTTCTTGAGCAGATGGATAAACAGCTCGCTTTTGCGCTTCTTGTCGACGGTGACGATCCACTGCTTGACCGACGACGCCGCCACGTTGCGCGGGCTGACTTCGATGCTCAGCGGGTTGTCGAGCATTTGCTCGGCCAGCGCGCGAATGGCATCGGAGAAGGTCGCGGAGAACAGCAGCGTCTGGCGACGTTTCGGCAAGGCGGCGTAGATGTTGCGCAGCTCTTCGGAGAAGCCCAGATCGAGCATGCGGTCGGCTTCGTCGAGGATCAGGGTTTGAAGCTGGGAAAACTTGACGGCGTTCTGGCGATGCAGATCAAGCAAGCGGCCGGGGGTGGCCACCAGCACGTCGACGCCTCGGCGCAGTTTCATCATCTGCGGGTTGATGCTGACGCCGCCATAGGCCGCGTAAGTGGTCAGCGGCAGGTGTTCGCCGTATTGCGCGATGGCTTCGTGAACCTGCTCGGCCAGCTCGCGGGTCGGCACCAGGATCAGCGCACGCACCGAGTTGGGCGCGACTTTGGGGCCTTCCATGGTCAGGCGTTGCAGCAATGGCAGCGCGAAGCCTGCGGTTTTGCCGGTGCCGGTCTGGGCGGCGGCCATGAGGTCGCGGCCTTCGAGCACGGGCGGAATGGCCTGGGCCTGAACGGGGGTGGGCGTCTGGTAGCCCAGTGTTTCGAGGGCACGCAGCAGGGGTTCGATCAGGCCGAGGGAGGCGAATGTCATTTGAATACCGTTGGAAAAAGATCAGCGCACACGCGTCTGTAGAAGACGATTGCGCGCAGTTTACCCTTTCTCTACCGGTTTCTGCTTGCGCCACTGCGGCAGGCCGATAAGCACGACGGCGCTGATGATCACGGCCATCGCTGCGCCTTCTGCCCAGCCGATGTGTTCGCCCGCGAACAACACGCCGAGCAGCACCGCCACCGCCGGGTTGACGTAGCAATAGCTGGTCGCGGCAGCGGGCCGGACATTTTTGAGCAGGTACATGTAGGAGCTGAACGCGACGATGGAGCCGAACACCACCAGATAGGCCATCACCAGCCAACCGGACAGGCCGGGGGACTGGGTGACGCGCTCACCGCTGACGAAGCTGCCGAGCAACAGCACGGCGCCGGCTACCAGCATTTCGCAGGCGCTGGCCATCGGGCCTGAGGGCAGCGGCAGGTAGCGGCTCCACACCGAACCGAAGGCCCAGGTAGCGGCAGCAAAGATCACCAGCGCCGCGCCCATGGGGCTGGCCTGCAGGTTGGAGCCGAGGTTGAGCAAGGAGATGCCGACGAGGCCGAGCAGGATGCCAGCCCATTCCAGGCCCGTATTACGATGGCCCCAGAACAGGCCAAACAGCAAGGTGAACAGCGGCACCGAGGCCACCGCCAATGCGGCGACGCCGGAGGCAACGCCGGCATGTTCCGCCAGGGTGACGCCGCCATTGCCGCAGGCGAGCAACAGAAAGCCGATCATGCCGGCGGCCTTCCACTGTTTCCAGCTGGGCATAGGCGCGCCGCGAAAGCGCATGAAGGCGAACAGGATGGAGCCGGCGATGGTGAAACGCACCCCGGCCATCATCAATGGGGGCCAGGTTTCAATGCCGATGCGGATGGCTAGGTAGGTTGAGCCCCAGATCACATAAAGCGCGAAAAAGGCCCCGATGAGCAGCAGGGGAAAACGGCGGGCGGCAGGCATGAAGGGCTCTAGTGCAGTCATTTATTGTGGGACTGATTCTAGAAATGTCCGGGGCGGTGGCGTCAGTTACAAATGGGGTTTATTCGACCCGTACACTTTTATATGCCCTGACGCTGCGTTTGAGTGGGACTGGCTTTGGATGGGAAGGCGATGCGTGTACAGCTGTGGGACTGGCTTTAGCCGGGAGGGCGTCGGTTGCTGCACTGCAAATGTGATGTTGTACTCAAGGGCCTCTTCCCGGCTGAAGCCGGTCCTACTGACAGCACGCATTCATCCAACGGGACTGGCTTTAGCTGGGAGGGCAACGCGTACACCTGTAGGACTGGCTTTAGCCGGGAAGGCGTCGGTTGCCACACTGCAAATGTGATGTCGCGCTGAATGGCCTCTTCCCGGCTGAAGCCGGTCCTACTGACAACATGCATTCAGTGGGACTGACTTTGGCCGGGAAGGCGTCGGTTGCCACACTGCAAATGTGATGTCGCGACAAGTGGCCTCTTCCCGGCTGAAGCCGGTCCTACTGACAACATGCATTCAGTGGGACTGGCTTTGGCCGGGAGGGCGTCGGTTGCTGCACTGCAAATGTGATGTCGCGACAAGTGGCCTCTTCCCGGCTGAAGCCGGTCCTACTGACAACATGCATTCAGTGGGACTGACTTTGGCCGGGAAGGCGTCGGTTGCTGCACTGCAAATGTGATGTCGCGACAAGTGGCCTCTTCCCGGCTGAAGCCGGTCCTACTGACAACATGCATTCAGTGGGACTGACTTTAGCCGGGAAGGCGTCGGTTGCCACACTGCAAATGTGATGTCGCGCTGAATGGCCTCTTCCCGGCTGAAGCCGGTCCTACTGACAACATGCATTCAGTGGGACTGACTTTGGCCGGGAAGGCGTCGGTTGCCACACTGCAAATGTGATGTCGCGACAAGTGGCCTCTTCCCGGCTGAAGCCGGTCCTACTGACAACATGCATTCAGTGGGACTGACTTTGGCCGGGAAGGCGTCGGTTGCCACACTGCAAATGTGATGTCGCGCTGAATGGCCTCTTCCCGGCTGAAGCCGGTCCCACTGACAGCATGCGTTAATCCAGTGGGACTGGCTTTGGATGGAAAGGCAACGCGTACACCCGTAGGACTGGCTTTAGCCGGGAAGGCGTCGGTTGCTGCACTGCAAATGTGATGTCGCGACAGGTGGCCTCTTCCCGGCTGAAGCCGGTCCTACTGACAACATGCATTCAGTGGGACTGACTTTGGCCGGGAAGGCGACGCGTGTACACCTGTGGGAGTAGAAGTCGGTCCTACCGACTCGCCGCAAGGCCGCGATGCTTGCTGATGGCATCCGCAATTTTCTTCGCCGGGACTTTCTGCAATGTACACAACAACTGGTGAGAAACACCCGCCAGGCCATGAGTGTCGCGCAGTTGGTGGCCCAGGTGCAGCGTGAGGTTGGCGGCCATTTCGGCATCGGCCATGGCCCGGTGAGCCTTGCCGGTGTGGGGCAAGCCTGCCCAACTGGTGAGGGTGCCGAGTTTGTGGTTGGGCGCGCTTGGCAGTAGACGCCGGGCCAGCAACATCGAACAGGCAAAGCTTTGCACGCGATTGCGCTTGATGCGCGACAGCTCAAAATCCCAGAACTTTTGGTCGAATGAGGCGTTGTGCGCCACCAGCGGCGTCAGACCGACGAACTCGGCGACTTCGTTCATCACGCGTTCGGCCGGTGGCGCCGTGCGTAGCATGCTGTTGCTGATCCCGGTGAGGGATTCGATAAACGACGGGATGCGCACGCCGGCGTTCATCAGGCTCTGATAACGCTCGACTATCACGCCCTGCTCGACGATGACCACAGCGATTTCCGTGGCGCGGCAGTAGCTGCTGGGGGAAATGCCGGTGGTTTCGAAGTCGATGACGGCGATGCGTTCTTGCATGGAATGACCTTCAAAATAGCGGGTTTAGCGTTTTAGGGATTAGCGCTGGATCAATGCAGCAGTGAACACCCTTTCGGCGAACACGACACACCCCTGTAGGAGCTGTCGGAGGTTACGACGGTGGCGAACGCGGTGGAGCAGTCGACCCGTGATCATGAGCCGGACCGGGTTCGCCAGCAAGCCGGCTCCTACGGGTTCGGCGGTGTTTGTCATTTTGCGGTCACGTCTCGCGAACACCGTGCTTTCAATCAGCGCAGACCGGCTGGCCACGCGGCTCAACCTCGGAAATCGTCCTGGTGGCACGCCCCTGATCGCCTCCGTGGCACGTCCCTGATCGCCTCCGTGGCACGTCCCTGATCGCCTTGGTGGCGCACCACTGTAGGAGCTGTCGGAGGTTACGACGGTGGCGAACGCGGTGGAGCAGTCGACCCGTGATCATGAGCCGGACCGGGTTCGCCAGCAAGCCGGCTCCTACAGGTTCGGCGGTGTTTGTCAGCTTTTGCGGTCACGTCTCGCGAATAACGTGCTTTCAATCAACCTTGGTCAGCATGGGCAATCAGGCTCTGAGCAGCAACCCGCCTTCAATCGGCACATACCGGCTGGCGGCGCGGATCAACGAATTCGCGGTCAACCCGGGCACGCCGTAGGCGATCGCTTCGACGCCGTGCTTACTGATGATGCGCTCCAGCAGCAGGTCGAAATCACCATCGCCCGACGCCAGCACCACCTCGTCCACATTCGGCGCGACGTCCATGATGTCGATGGTGATGCCCACGTCCCAGTCGCCTTTCGCCGAGCCGTCGCTGCGCTGGATGTAAGGCTTGAGTTTGACGGTGAAACCGAGGTTGCGCAGGATCTGCTGGAATTGCTGTTGTTTGCTGTCGCCACGGTCAATGGCATAGGCATACGCCTCGACGATCTCGCCACGCTGGCTGATGTCGGCCCACAGGGCGGCGTAGTTGAAGTGGCAACCGTGAGCCTGACGTACTGTGTAATACAGGTTTTGTACGTCGGCGAAGACCGCGATTCTTCTCACCCAAATTCCTCAATGCGCTGACAAGCGACAGGGGCCGAAAACCGGACCGGCGCTCAGTATGCCAGTTTGAGGGAGGGATTGAAGGATTGGGTGCGGAGGTGACTGGGGGACACGATCTGTATTCCTGACACCCCGCAGTCGCGATTCATCACAGAACGGTGTAGGAGCGCGCTTGCCCGCGAAGAGGCCGGTACATCCGATACATATCTGTCGTCAGAACAAATTCTTCGCGGGCAAGCGCTCCTACAGGGACTGCTGACCCACCGCGTTTCCTACAGTGCGGTGGGGTTTGCGCCTACGACATCAGACGAACGAATCGTCGTCATCAAACATGCCACCACCTGTGTCGCCGCCGTAATCGGTGTCGGCAAACCCGTTTGGATCACTGCCCCAGGCATCATTGCCGGTGTTGTCATTTCCCGTCACGCGCTGCTGATCATCACCCCAACCACCGCTGCCGCCTTGATCATGCTCGGCGGCAGGCAATGCCGGCTGTTCCTGGATGATCTCGACGATTTCCTGCGGTTGGCTGTTGTGGTGGAACAGGCTGCTGATGCCCTCGGCCAGCATCACACCACCGGCCACGCCTGCTGCGGTTTTCAGCGCGCCGCCCAGAAAGCCACTGCCGACCGGTGCAGCCGGGGCCTGTTGCGGTTGGGCATAGTTTTGCTGTGGCTGAGCGTAATTCTGCTGCGGCGCGTTGTAGGGCGGCGGGCTTGCAGGACCGCTGTCACGCCAGCCGCCAGTGGAAGGCTGCGGGCTCGATGGCCGGGAGAAAGACGAAGCCGGCTGCTGAGCCTGCGGTTCACGCGAGCCGCCGCCGAAGATGCTCGACAGGAACCCGCCGCCGCTGTTGGACGGCGCGGCTGGCGCTGCAGATCGCAGACGCTGCAATTCCGCCTGCAATTGCTGGATCTGCTCGTCGCGCTGACGGCTCTGAGTTTCCAGCTGCTTGATCGCGACTTCCTGCACCAGAATCGACTGCGCCATGTAGTAAGGCGCGGCAGGCTGGCGAGTCAAGTGCTCCTTGATCAGCGCTTCGGCCTGCGCGTCACGGGGGGCCGATTCGGTTTCCGCTTGTTTGAGTTTGCCAAACAAGCCGTCGATCAGGGTTTGTTCTTCGCTGTTCATGGCGACCTCGTTAGATTGCCGTAGGAATTCTGTTTCGAGCCATTGCTCGTACGCATCCAGTAATGGGGGCCTTCAAGGGGGATTCAATAGGATGTAAAAAAAGTTAAGAACACCCGCCTCATCCCGCCGGTTGGCCCGTTCTGCGGGTCTACGTTACAGTGTTGGCCTGCTTAGCCCTGTGATCCGTTCATGAATCCGCTGACCATTCTGCAAGACTCGCTGTACTTCTTCCGACGCAACTTCGGCAGCATTCTTACGCTGTGCCTGCCGCTGGTGATTCTGGAGGCACTGACCAAGCAGCTAATCGGCTTCGGCCAAGGCCCAGGGACCGTGCAATTGCTGGTCGGTTTGCTGTTTTACCCCCTCTACACCGGCGCACTGATTCTCTTTCTGGACGCCAAAACCCGCGGCGAAGAGCCGCCCAAGGCGAATCTGTTCGCGGCGGCGCTGCGCCTGTGGCCCATGTTCGCAGTGCTGACCGCGTTGAGCACGCTGTTGATTATGGCCGGCATGTCGCTGTTCATCCTGCCGGGCGTGTGGGTGATGATCAAACTGGTGCTGTCGGAGTACCTGCTGGTGCTGCGTGGCATGGGCCCGCTTGAGGCAATGCGTGAAAGCTTCAGGATGACCCAGGGCCACGTGCTGCGCATTTTCACCTGCGTGTTGTGCGTTTACATTCCGCTGTCGCTGCTGGAAGCCCTGAGCTATTACGTATTGCCGGACCAGCAAAGCCCGATGCTGTCGATCGCGGTGGACAGCATTTCCAGCTTCTTGCAGTTGTTCATCAGCGTGGTGATGTTCCGGCTGTTCATGCTCATCGACACCCCTGCCCGGTCAACCTGAGGCACGACAATGGCTCGTCCGGTGCGCTATCTCCTGTACGTCGCGGTATTCGTCGGGCTGTCCGGGATTCTGCTGTATGACCTGACCTGGCATCCTGCCCGACGGGAGAACGTGGCGGTGTCCTGCAACGCAATGGATGCAAAGCCACCGGTACTGGCGGCAGGTCAGACGCTCAAGGTGATGACCTGGAATATTCAATACCTGGCCGGCAAGCGATACGTGTTCTGGTACGACCTGCCCGATGGCAACGGCCCGGACGAACGCCCCACGCCGGAAGACCTGGCCTATAACCTCGACGAGGTGGCGCGGGTCATTCGTGACGAGCAACCGGACGTTTTGCTGTTGCAGGAAGTTGACGACGGCGCGAAGAACACCGACTACGGCAACCAACTCGCCCTGCTCCAGGCGCGCGTCGCGGATCTCTACCCGTGCAGCACCGAAGCGTTTTACTGGAAGTCGGACTTTGTACCGGACCGGCACATCTTCGGCAGCGTCGGACGCAAGCTGGCGACGCTGAGCCGGTATCAACTCGACAGCGCCGAACGCCTGCACCTGCCCTCCTCCTCCGGCAATTTCATCAGCCGACTGTTTCAACCCCAACCTGCGCTGCTGGTCAGTTACCTCCCCCTCAGCGATGACCGACGCCTGGCCGTGACCAACACGCACCTGAGCGGCGTTGCGTCAGGCAGCGACGTGCAACAGCGACAGGTGGCGGCGGTGCGTCAGTTGCAACAATCCTTCGAGCAAAACGGCACGTTGTGGATCACCGGCGGCGACTTCAACTTGCTGCCGCTGGGGCAATATCAGCGACTGGCCGTTGAACAACGCGCACCGTATTCGGCGGTGAGTGAGCTTCAGGGCTTGTGGGAAAGCTTCCCGATGATCCCGAGCAACGACGAGGTGAACGGCGAGGACCGGCGCAAGTGGTACACCCGCTTCCCCAACGACCCAACCCTCAGCGGTCCGGACCGGACGCAGGACTTTGTGTTCTACAGCCCTGAATTGAAGAAGATTGAAGCGCGGGTGAGGCAGGCGGACACGCTGTTGATTTCTGATCACATGCCGGTGATTGCGCGGTTCAGAGTGCCAGCGAAGACGGAATAGAAACACCGTTGTAGGGCCCTGTTTGCGGGCGCATGAGAGGGGCACTTGATCCTGACCGACCGGTGCCGGATTCCCCGGCACCGGTCGCTGCAATCAGAACGTAACGCTGGCCGTAAGTCGCGCGGTTCGGAGCGCACCCTCTTCCACCTGGAGCGTGCTGCTGCCCGTGGTGGCCGGGTAGTATTCCTTGTTGAACAGGTTGTCGATGTTCAGCTGCAGACTGGTCTTGTAGTCATGGGTGGGTAAATCCCAGCGCACAAAGGCATCGGCCGTCGTGTAGCTGTCCAGCCAGAAGCTATTGGCGTCGTCGCCCGGCCGCTCTCCGACGTATCGGGCACCTGCACCGACATGCCACTTGCCGGTTTCGGCAGGCAGCCCGAGTTGGTGACTGAGGTACAGGCTCGCGGTGTGCATCGGCGCATTGGGCAAACGGTTGCCTTCCTGCTCGGGGGATTCTGCGTTTTTCAGCACCTCCGTGTGGTCATAGGCGTAGGTGCCGATGATGCTCCAGTTACGCGCTATCTCTCCGGTCACATCCAGCTCGACCCCTCGCGAGCGGGCCTTCCCTACCGCCTCGTCAATGCTGTCGCCGTTGCTCTGCAGCACGCTGTTTACCAGGTTTTTCTTGACGATGTCGTACACGGCCAGGTTCACGTTGAGGGCCTGGACCGGGCTGTATTTGATACCGACTTCGTAGCTGCGACCTTCGGTAGGCTTGAAGCTGTTGCCGGCATCGTCGGCATCATTCGGCACGAAGGAACGGCTGTAGTTTGCGTAGAGCGCGACGTTGTCGGCCGGCTGATAAACGATCCCGCCAAAGGGCAGAAATTTATCGCCATTGGAATCGGCACCCGGTGCGTAGGAACTGCCCAGCCCCTGATCGCTGTATTGATCCCAGTGTTCCTGACGACCACCAAAGACCAAAATCCAGCGGTCATTGAGGTGCCAGTTGTCCTTGAAGTACGCCGAGGTCGTGACCAGGTTATTTTCGGCGTTGCTCTGCGCTGCGCTGACGGTCGAAGGCTCAGCCAGATTGCCGTAGGTGGGGTTCTGGATGTTGAGGTTGCCGGCGGAGCTGTTGGCGTTGCGGTAGGTTTTACCGCGGTATTTATCCAGCGACTCGTTGTCCACCCCGACGACGATCTCGTGCCGCTGGCCGAGCAACTGCTGATCGCCTATGAAGTCCAGCGCGGTATAGCGGCTCTCATAGTCATAGTGCCCGCCATTGGCGATCCGGCGCAGGTTGCTGCCGTTCAAGGTGCTGGGCTGGGCAATCGCCAGACTGTAACGATCCTCCGTCCAGCCGTAGGTCAACCGGCTTCGCCAGTCGTCATTGAGCTGGTACTCAAACTTTGCGGTGGTGCTTTGGCTGATGCCGACGGTCTTGGCCCAGCGCTCATCCAGGCGATCGCGGTAACTGATGTCGGCCGGGCGGCCTTTGACAAATACGGTGCCGCGGTCAAAGGGACTCGCGTAATCGTTGTAGGTGTAGGCAAGCGAGAAACTGGCGCGGTCGCCGACCCAGGCGATCGATGGCGCGATAAGCGTGTGCTCATCAACACCATAATTCCGCCAGTAGTCCTCGTGGGAGCGCTCGGCAACCAGCCGGTAAGCCAGATTGGTATCACCCAGCGGTCCGGTGGTGTCCACCCCAAGCGTCCCGCCGCCTTCACTGAAACCAGAGCCCGTCAATGTCGTGCTTTGGGTGAACTGCGGTTGCTTGCTGATCACGTTGATCAGCCCGCCCGGCTCCAGCGCGCCATACATCAGCGACGCAGGGCCCTTCAACACTTCCACGTGATCGGTGGTGGCGCCGAGATTGCGGCCAATCGCCGAGCGGACCCCGTCCCGCAAGATGGAGTTGTCGTCGTTGCTGCCAAATCCGCGCTTGATCACAGCATCCTTCGTGCCCCCCAACGTATTCGTCTGGGACACACCACTAACGAAGCGCATGGCGTCATTCAGGTCTTTGACCTGATAGTCGTCCAGGGTTTGCGCAGTGACCGTGTTGACCGTTTGGGCTTCATCCCGATTCTGGGTGGAGGTCTTGCTGGCCGTACTCCCTTCAGAAACCGTGTAGCTTCCCGAGCCGTCAGCTGCATCGCGTGTGGACTGGATGACACTGGGCGCCAGTTCGGTAACCGTCTGAGCAGCCGTTGCAAGACCAGGTAGAGCGGAGCACAGCAGGACTGATGCATGAATCCGGTTAAAGCGCTTGACCACGAGCTGACTCCGTAAATAAAACCAACGCAAATGCGATTCGTTATTATTACACGAGTTGAAGCAGCATTTACCTCATCTTGCGTGTGAAGTTTTTTTCCATTCGCTCGTTGTCATGCCAAGGCGCAGCCCGTTCATTTCCTCGGTTTCACCCGCGCGGTCGGCTCGGCGATCAACGGATCGTCCGGCCAATAGTGCTTCGGATACCGGCCCTTCAAATCCTTCTTCACTTCGGCATAGGTGCTGCGCCAGAAATTGGCGAGGTCTTGGGTCACTTGCACTGGGCGGCGCGCCGGGGACAGCAGGTGCAGTTTGACGCTCTGCCGGCCATTGGCGATGCGCGGGGTGTCGGCCAGGCCGAACAGTTCCTGCAGGCGCACCGCAAGCACAGGCGGTGACTCGCTGTAGTCAAGGCGCACGGAGGATCCCGAAGGAACGGTCAAATGGTGCGGCGCCCACTCTTCGAGCCGCTGCGGCAAGGGCCACGGCAGCAGGTTATGCAAGATCGACGACAGGTCCAGATTGCCAAAGTGGCTCAACCGCGTGACCTTGCCCAGATACGGCAATAGCCAATGCTCCAGCGTTGCCAGCAACGCGTCATTGCTGACATCAGGCCACTCGCTTTCGCTCAGCTTTTGGAGATCCAGCTGACGCAGCAGACCGACGCGGGCTTGCCATTGGCGCAACTCCGGCGTCCACGGCAGCAGCTCCAGGCCTTTGCGTCGCACCAACGCCAGCAAGGCCTGACCGCGCGCTGAATCATCCAGACCGGTCAACGGCTCACGGCTAATAATCAGCTCGCCAGCCTTGCGCTGACGCTCAGCGCGGAACACGCCTTCGCGCTCATCCCAATCCAGCTGATCGAACACCGTCACCTGCTCGGCCAGCACGCTTTCAAACAATGCAGGCTCGAACTCGGCCGCCAGGTAAATCCGCTCCTCGCGCTGGCCCTGCCGACTGCCCAGGTCAGCAATCACCAACCATGGCTGTTTCATCAGCGCGTCGGGTTCGGCAAACAAGGCGGCGCGGCCATTGGCGAGCCGATACTCCGCGCCGCCAGGCCTGCGTTGTTGCGCAACGCGATCGGGATACGCCAGCGCCAGCAGCGCGCCGAGCCAGCGAGGATGATCAGGGTCAGTGACCGCTTTGCATGCCGCCCCCCTTAGATACCCGCGATATTGCCTCGATAACTGTCGCGCCCGTTGCACCCCGCCCTGGGCGCCTCTCGCGGCTCGCTCGGCGCCCGCCAGCAAGGTCAGCCGGCTGTGTAGATCAGCACCGGCGCCGCGCAGAATATCGCGCTCGCCCAACAGCGAAGCCACATCACAGGCCAGCGCGCCCAAGCCAAGCTCATGACCACGCAACAACAAATGGGCGATGCGAGGATGGGCAGGCACCTGCGCCATCGACTGGCCGTGGGCAGTGATTTTCCATGCGCCGCCCGGCTCCCGCGTTAAAGCGCCCAGTCGCGCCAGCAGGTCCTGGGCCTGGGCATAGGCAGCCGCCGGCGGCAGGTCCAGCCAGATCAAGTGCGCCGGCTCGACACCCCATCGCGCGAGCTGCAAGGCCAGGCCGGCCAGATCGGCCTGAAGGATCTCGGCCGCGCCGTACGCCGCCAGTTGATCGTGCTGCGCCTCGGACCACAATCGATAGCACACACCCGGTTCAAGCCGCCCTGCCCGGCCCGCGCGTTGAGTCGCGCTGGCCCGGGATATCCGCTGCGTATCAAGACGCGTCATGCCGCTGCCGGGATCGAAGCGTGGCACCCGCGCCAGCCCCGCGTCGACCACCACCCGAACGCCGTCGATGGTCAGGCTGGTTTCGGCGATATTGGTGGCCAGCACGACTTTGCGTTTGCCTGTGGGGGCGGGCTCGATTGCCGCACGCTGGGCGCTCAGATCGAGTTCGCCGTGCAACGGGCACAACATCACGTCACTGCGCTCGCCAATCGCATCAGCCAATTGCTGATTGACGCGACGGATCTCCGCCTGCCCGGGCAGAAATACCAGCACGCTGCCGGATTCGTTGCCCAGCGCATCAAGCACGGTTTGCACCACGCGCGGCTCGATGAACTCCCCCGGCTGGAACGGCCGCCCCCACTGCATCGTCACCGGAAACATACGGCCTTCGCTGCTGATGACCGGCGCGTCGTCGAGCAACACGGACAAGCGCTCGCCTTCGAGGGTTGCCGACATCAGCAAAATCTTCAGCGGCTGCTCGTCACGAAACAGCGCGCGACCGTTGAGGGTCAGGGCCAGCGCCAGATCAGCGTCGAGACTTCGTTCATGAAACTCGTCGAATATAAGCAGCCCGACGCCTTCCAGCGAAGGGTCATCCTGCAAGCGCCGGGTGAGAATCCCCTCGGTGACCACTTCAATGCGGGTATCCGGGCCGACTTTGCTGTCCAGGCGAATCCGGTAACCCACGGTCTCGCCGACGCGCTCCCCCAGCTCGCTCGCTAATCTTTCAGCAGCAGCACGCGCAGCCAGACGCCGCGGCTCAAGCATCAGGATGGTCTGCCCCGCCAGCCAGTCCTCATGCAGCAGCGCCAGCGGCACGCGCGTGGTTTTGCCCGCGCCCGGCGGCGCTTCGAGCACCGCCTCGTTGCGGTCGGCAAGGGCCTGACGCAAAGCGGGCAGGACGGCATCGATGGGCAGTGAATTCATGTGGGCTCCGAGATGGGCCTGGGAGTATATGCGCGACTATTGGTGCTCCTCGGCAGGTGGAGAGATCTAGACGCCAGGGAGGATGTCGTGGAGAACCGTAGAAATGAGGAATCTCAAATGCCAGAAACGAGGAAGCCCCGCAAGCGGGGCCACAACTTAACCTAGTCTCATCACCGTTTCAAAAGCCCGGGAGTGGAGCAGCTAGGGCAGCGACGCGAATTTATCACAGAACGTACCCACGTCAAACCTACAAGGGGACTTCGTCCTTGCCTTTCCAGTCGAGTGGCGCCCGCCATCATCGGTTAGCGCGCTTGGCTGGAGCAACGTGCCCCAAGGGCGCGACCATCGACAAAACAGCAGAGTGGAGACTTAGCTTCAACGACCATTCGATGTCCATGCGTTGGCTGGGCAGTCATGCCCAAACCTACACCAAGCCTGAGCACATGCCCCCCACCGAACTCCCTCCCCCTACGGATACTCTTATTGCTTAGGCGTTTGCCTTGTATAGTTGCGACTTCTTCTGAGGAGATCCCCATGCGCATTCCTTCCCGTTTGATTGGCGGTGTTCTGGTTGCCAGTCTGCTGACGCAACTGACTGCCTGCGGCAGTATTTTTTACCCTGAACGTCGTGGCCAGATTCAGGGCAGCGGCCGGATGGACCCGGCTATTGTCATCCTCGACGCCATCGGCCTGCTGTTCTACATCATCCCCGGCGTAATCGCTTTCGGCGTGGACTTCGCTACGGGCGCGATCTACCTGCCAGGCGGCAAACAAGCGCAGGTCGATCCGCAGAAGCTGGCGCCGGCGGTTCGCACTGACGGCACGGTCGACAATCTCAAACTGCAGGCCATTATCCAGACTGAACTTGGCCGCTCGCTGCCATTGGACGACCCGCGCCTGATTCAGCACAAAGGCAGTACCCAGCAGCTTGCCGCTCTGGGCCTCGTGCCGTCGGCTTGAGTTTTTTGATTTGAAGGAAGCGCCATGAGCACCAGCCCCGAACACGCCCGCTTATTGCGTCTGGCCACCCGCGCGTCGCTGGCGGTGGCGAGCATTCTGATTGTCGCCAAAGCGGTGGCGTGGTGGCTCAGCGGTTCGGTCAGCTTGCTGGCCGGCCTTACAGACTCCTTGCTTGATGGCGCGGCGTCATTTCTCAATCTGCTGGCGGTGCACTACGCATTGCGCCCGGCCGATGACGATCACCGTTATGGTCACGGCAAAGCCGAAGCGTTGTCAGGCATGGCGCAGGCGTTGTTCATCGCGGTGAGTGCGTTTCTGATCGGCTTTCAGGCGATCGACCGCATTCAACACCCACATCCGCTCGGTGATCCGGGGCTGGGCTTGCTGGTGATGGTGCTTTCGATTGGCCTGACGATCGCGCTGCTGGCGCTGCAGCACCGCGTGGTGAAAGCCACAGGCTCGGCGGCAATTCGCGCGGACTCGCTGCACTATCGTTCGGACCTGCTGCTCAACTTCAGCATCATGCTGGCGCTGGGGCTGGCGTACTACGGCTATTCCCAGCTGGACGCGTATTTCGGTCTGGCCATCGCGTTTTACATTCTGTGGAGCGCGATCTCCATCGCCCGCGAGACCGTGTCGGTGCTGATGGACGCGGAGTTGCCGGTGGACGTCAGCGCAAAGATGCTCGAACTGGCTGAGGGCGTACCAGGCGTGCTCGGCGCGCACGACCTGCGCACTCGGATCTCGGGCAACCATTGGTTCGTGCAACTGCACCTGGAACTGCCGGGCACGTTGACGCTGTCGGTGGCGCATGACTTGTGCGAGCGGGTTGAAACGGCGATTCAGGAGGCATTTCCCAAAGCCGAAGTGCTGGTGCATGCCGATCCGCAGGAAGTCGTGAACCGCGATGGCGCACACCAAGGCGGCCCGATTTTGAGCTGACAACGCCTTTGTGGGACCGGCTTTAGCCGGGAAGGCGTCGGTTGTCACGCCGCAAATTTGATGGCGTTCAAACCGGCCTCTTCCCGGCTGAAGCCGGTCCCACTCAGGCATATGCGGTTACAGACCCGCGCTGTTACTGCTGAATGCTATACCCCCGCCCTGCATAACAACTGGCCATCGCCTGACGGTACACACCCAGCACTTCCGGTGCGGGTTGGTAGCCGGCGCTGGCCGGGTCGAAGTTGCTCTGCTGCACCGCGTAACGGTAGCAATCGTAGCGATCCTGTTCGATTTCCTGTTGCGGCTTGCCGTTAGGCGGATAGGCCACTACGTCGTAGGGGTTCGCTGCCTGCTGAATCGGCTGCTGCTGCGGCTGCTGCGGTGAAAAGACCGGCTCGACACCCTGCGGCGGCTCGGCTACCACGTATTCCTGGGTGTTCTGCTCGTAGGTGTAATACGTCCCGGCAGCGACGAAAAACAGCGAGCTGCCCAGCCAGACCTGTTGCGCGTAGTCCGGCAGGTAGCGGACGCGAACACCGCGCGGCGGCTCTACGACCACATAACGCGGCCCTTGCGGGCGATACCAGTACCCGCTGGAGTAGTAATAATCCCCACCGCGATAGGGCACCCGCGAATAACCGCCCGGCATGCGGTCGATCTGGTAGCCGGGACGATAACGCGGGCCCGCGCCCCAACCGTCGCCATGTCCACCGGGACGGCCGGCCTGCCAGTTGCCGTTGTCGGGGCGATGATCACCCCCGCGCCAGCGGCTGTCTTGAGGTTGGTCCCGGTAAAAACCCTGACGCGGCTCCTGCGTCTGAACGACCGTGTCAGGCCGACCCTGAATGGGCAAGCCACCCTGACGGTCCTGCAGCTGACGCTGCTGCTGCTGCTGTTCCTGCTGACGGCGTTGCTGGTCCTGCATCTGCTGACGCTGTTGCTGTTGTTGCTGCTGCTGTTGGCGTTGGTCGTCGCGCAGATTGCGCTCGCGTTCCTGCTGCTGGCGCTGCTGATTGGCGCGCTCTTGCTGATTCTGCTGAATCTGCCGATTTTGTTGCAGCTGTTCCTGCTGGCGCTGCTGCTGTTGCTGCTGCGCCTGCTGTTGGCGTTGTTGCTGTTGCTGACGCTGTTGGTCGTCGGCAAAACCGCGCTGGTTCTCTTGCTGCTGGCGCTGCATCTCGAAGCCGCGCTGCTGCTGTTGGCGCTGCTGCTGCTGCTGCTGCTGCTGCTGCTGATTATTGTCGTCGGCCAACACCTGAGCGCTGACACTCAAGGCCAAGAGACTGACACCTGCCAAACGCCAGATGCGCATATTCATGCTTTCCTCACTGCGGCGCGGATACCTATGGATAGGACTGCGGGTCGGGTGCGCCGTTCGCCGCACTCTATCAGCGTGGCGAACGAAACCCTAGAAGCGCTAGCGCCGTTCAGTGCTGAATTTCGGGCGCAAAAAAAGAGGGCTCAATGGCCCTCTCTCGAATACTTCGTCCTGGCTCGACGCTTTTGACGCCGGCTCACCTCGCATCGTCTTCTGGACAGTGCGTAGCCCGGTGGCCTGATCAACCCTGTCGGGCTGGAGGCCGCGGCTGGCCTGATTGGGCGGGCCGCGCTGGACGCTATGTCCGGGCAGTGATTCTGGTTAAAAGAATAGGCTTCGGCAGACGACACAGGATTGCGAATGTTGCTGATGAAAACACCGCTTGCGCAATAATTCGCCTCAGATAGATAATCCAGCGCAATCCATTCATTAAAGGCCCTCAACGTGAGCAAGCTCGACAGATATGACCTGAGTATTTTGGCCGAACTGCAGCGGGACGCGCGGATCTCCAATCAGGAGCTGGCCGAGCGCATCGGCCTGTCACCCTCGCCCTGCTCGCGACGCGTGAAGCAACTGGAGGACGACGGCTATATCGTGCGCCAGGTCGCGCTGCTGGACCGCAAAAAGCTGGGGCTAAGCCTGACTGCGTACGTGCTCATCGGCATGGACCGTCACACGCCCGATCGCTTCGAGAACTTCGAGCAGCACATCCTCAACCTCCCGCAAGTGCTGGAGTGCAGCCTGGTGACCGGGATCGACGCCGATTACCAGCTCAAGGTGGTCGTGCCGGACATGGACCATTACCAGAAATTCCTGCTCGGCCATCTGACGCGTATCGATGGAGTGACCAGCGTGCGCTCGAGCTTTGTGCTGAACCAGGTACTGGCGAGCACCGAACTGCCGCTGGTTCACCTGCGCGGCTAACCCGCGTCTGGCAAGGAGTCGTGCATGGATCCGGCAGCGTTCGAAGAATGGATGATGACGCTCCTGATCACCGGGCTGGTCGGGTTCATGGGTTTCATCGTCTGGGACTTGGCGAAGAAGTCCAAAGCCGGACGTTTCGGCACCTTTCTTCTCTTCGGCGTGTTGGGCCTGGGGATTCTGGCGTTTGTGATCAAGAGTGTGGTGATTGCGTATCTGTAGCGACAAAGCTGCGACCAAAAGCCCAGCTCGCGCAGCCTGCATGCACCCACTGAAGGAGCGCGCTTGCCCGCGAAAGATAGAGCAAGCACCCAATTCCGCGCTGACACACCATCAATCCCCCATATGCAGCAGGTACACCCGACACCTCTCCGGCGCCAGCACCATTTTTCGCGGGCAAGCGCGCTCCTACACCTGTCCGCATTCGCCCAGTCAGAGGCATTTGTAGCGTCATCCAGCCAGCAGAACCGGACGGTCGCGATTATGTGGACCGCACAGCAACGTCAGCCGGGCAAGGACCCACTGTAGGAGCGCGCTTGCCCGCGAAAAATGTCGGCGGCACCCCATTCGACACTGCCACACCACCAATCGTCCGCATGCAGCAGGTACACCCGACACCTCCCCGGCGCCAGCACCATTTTTCGCGGGCAAGCGCGCTCCTACACCTGTCCGCATTCGCTCAGCCAGCAGGATTTGTAGCGTCATCCAGCCAGCGGAACCGGACGTTCGCGGTGATGAAGCCGCCCAGCAACGTCAGCCATGCACGGACCCATTGTAGGAGCGCGCTTGCCCGCGAAAAATGTCGGCGGCACCCCATTCGACACTGCCACACCACCAATCGCCCGCATACAGCAGGTACACCCGACACCTCTCCGGCGCCAGCACCTTTTTTCGCGGGCAAGCGCGCTCCTACACCTGTCCGCATTCGCTCAGCCAGCAGGATTTGTAGCGTCATCCAGCCAGCGGAACCGGACGTTCGCGGTGATGAAGCCGCCCAGCAACGTCAGCCATGCACGGACCCACTGTAGGAGCGCGCTTGCCCGCGAAAGAGCGTGCCAGCCCCCTAATTACCCAGTTAGAAATCAAAGCTTCGCCGGCACTTCCTTCCACTGACCCTGATCCAGACCCTCAATACTCCAATCCCCAATGCGCACACGCACCAGTCGCAGCGTCGGCAGCCCGACCGCCGCCGTCATCCGACGCACCTGCCGGTTTCGTCCTTCCTTGATGACCAATTCGAGCCAGCTCGTCGGCACGCTTTTGCGGAAGCGCACCGGCGGATCACGTGGCCAGAGCTGTGGTTCGTCCAGTTGCCGGGCCTGTGCAGGCAGGGTCGGGCCGTCGTTCAGCTCGACCCCGTCACGCAGCGCTTGCAACTGCTCGTCCGTCGGCTCGCCCTCGACCTGCACCCAGTAGGTTTTGGCCAGCTTGTGTTTGGGATCGGCGATGCGCGCCTGCAACTGACCGTCGTTGGTCAGCAGCAGCAAGCCTTCGCTGTCGCGGTCCAGACGCCCTGCGGGGTAGATGCCGGGGATATCGATGAAATCCTTCAGCGTCGCCCGGCCTTCGCCATCGCTGAACTGGGTCAGCACGTCGAACGGCTTGTTGAACAGCACCAGCCGAGGTTCGGCAGGCGGCGTCTTGGCGACACGCCGGGGTGCGCCCGTGCGATCAGGTGAGGGACGGCGGGAATCGGGACGTGAATTACGGGACATGGGAAACCGGTAAACAAGTGACGGAAACGGAAAAGACCACTAAAAACAGAAAGGGCCACTTTAGTGGCCCTTTCGCTCAACGCCTAGCGCCTTAACGGAACGGTGGTTCGTCGAAGCTGCGCAGCTTGCGCGAGTGCAGCGAGTTGAGCTGCGTGCGCATCAGATCCAGCGCGGCAATGCCGATCTTCAAATGCTGAGTCACGGCACGCTCATAAAACGCGTTGGCCGAACCCGGCAGTTTGATCTCGCTGTGCAACGGTTTGTCGGACACGCACAGCAGCGTCCCATACGGCACGCGCAAGCGGTAACCCTGCGCGGCGATGGTGCCGCTTTCCATGTCCACCGCCACGGCGCGAGACAGGTTGATCAACGGCCGCTCCTGCGCCCAGCGCAATTCCCAGTTGCGGTCGTCGTAAGTCAGCACGGTGCCGGTACGCAGACGCTTCTTCAGGTCCTCGCCACGCTCGCCAGTGACTTGCGCGGCTGATTCCTGCAGCGCCAACTGCACCTCGGCCAGCGCCGGAATCGGGATATTGGGCGGCAGAACGCGATCAAGAATGCCGTCGCGGCGCATGTACGCGTGGGCGAGCACATAGTCGCCGATGGTTTGCGACTGACGCAGACCGCCGCAGTGCCCGATCATCAGCCAGCAATGCGGACGCAGCACGGCGAGGTGATCAGTGATGTTCTTGGCGTTGGACGGGCCGACGCCGATGTTGACCAGCGTCACGCCATGCCCGTCTTCGGCAATCAGGTGGTAAGCCGGCATTTGATAACGGTGCCAGACCACGCTGGAGACGATGGCCTGGGCTTCGCCGTAATCCATGCTCTTGTCGACGATGACGTTGCCCGGCAGGACCATCTTCACGAAACGCGGATCATCGCGCAGTCTTTCCAGCCCATGAACGATGAACTGGTCAACGTAGCGGTGGTAGTTGGTCAGCAGAATCCACGGCTGGACGTGGCGCCAGTCGCTGCCGGTGTAGTGCACCAGACGGCGCAGCGAGAAATCGACACGGGCGGCGTCGAACAGCGCGAGCGGCAGCGGATCGGTATTGGCCCAGTCGTACAGGCCGTCAGCGATACCATCGGTGGCAGCCGACAGATCGGTGCTCGGGAACACCCGTGCCAGCGTCGCAGCCGTCACACCCGTGCCGGCCAGCTCATCGCCCTGCTCAACCACGTACGGATAAGGAATATTTTGCTCGCTCACGCCCACTTCTACCGTCACGGTGAAGTCGTTCATCAGGGGCACAAGCTGTTCGAGCAGGTATTTGCGGAACGCCGCCGGGTGGGTAACGGTGACGCTGTAGGTGCCAGGCAGTTGCACCTTGGCATAAGCGCGCGTGGTGAGTGGGACTTCGCCATGGCAGTGGTAAGTCAGGCGGATTTCCGGATAGCGGAACATCAGACGCTCGGCGGCATCGGGTTCAACGCGGTCTTTCAAGTAGCGCTTGAGCGCCTGGCTCAAGGCATTGGTTGCCCGTGCGTGCAGCTCGGCGAGCCGGTCGACGGCTTGTTCGGCAGTTTCTACGACGATAAAAGCTTCAGTCACGATGCATACCCTTCTGATCTTGCAAGCGCACATCTTGCCTGCAACAGATGACGAAGGCACGATCTGGCTGCGGCACGTGCGGTAATGGACGCGTTATGCCTGCGGTGAGGACCTCGCGACCAGCGCTTGCACATCGACCCCACGCGGCAAGGCACCGTAGACCCGACCCGGCTGGTCCAGGCGGCCGGCGATGAAGCCGTCGCTGACCACCTCATTGCCTGCTTCCAGCAGCAGTTTCGCCTGAAGCGCGACGGCGATGTCTTCAGTGAGTTGCCGGGCGCGGTACTGGATATCGCTGGTGTCCTGGAACGCTGCCTTCAGTTGCTGAATATGCGCAGCCAGACGCTTGTCGCCATGCCCATCGCCGAGTTCGTCAAACAAAGCATCGAGCACACCAGGCTCTTTGGACAGCGCGCGCAAGACGTCCAGGCATTGCACGTTGCCGGAACCTTCCCACGTCGAATTGACCGGCGCTTCCCGATACAGGCGCGGCAGGATCGTGTCCTCGACATACCCCGCGCCGCCCATGCACTCGGCCGCTTCGTTGATCATCGCTGGCGCTCGCTTGCAGATCCAGTATTTGCCCACTGCCGTCACCAGCCGTGCGAAACGGGCTTCATGGCCGTCATCCAGGCGCTCCAGCGAACGTCCCATACGCAAGGTCAGCGCCAGGGCGGCTTCGCTCTCCAGCGCCAGGTCGGCGAGCACGTTTTGCATGAGCGGCTGTTCGCTGAGGACGCGACCGCCGATGCTGCGATGGGCGCAGTGGTGCGCGGCCTGGGTCAGGGCCTGACGCATGAGCGCGCTGGAGCCGGTCATGCAATCGAAGCGGGTCATCGCCACCATTTCGATAATGGTCGGTACGCCGCGCCCTTCCTCGCCGACCATCCAGGCCAAAGCGCCGCGAAACTCCACTTCGCTGGACGCGTTGGACCAATTGCCCAGTTTGTTCTTCAGCCGCTGTATGTAGAACTCGTTGCGGGTGTCGTCCGGGCGATGGCGCGGCAGCAGGAAGCATGTCAGGCCCTTATCGGTCTGGGCCAGGGTGAGAAAGGCATCGCACATCGGCGCCGAGCAAAACCATTTGTGCCCGACCAGTTCATAGGCCTGGCCGGGGCCCGGCTGGCCGACCGGATACGCGCGCGTGGTGTTGGCGCGCACATCGGTGCCACCCTGCTTTTCGGTCATGGCCATGCCGATGGTTGCACCGGCCTTGTGGGCGATGCCGACATTGCGAGGGTCGTATTGGGTGGCAAGGATCTTCGGCAACCACGTTTCGGCCAGATCAGGCTGAAGGCGCAACGCAGGCACGCTGGCGAAGGTCATCGTCAGGGGACAACCGCTGCCCGCTTCGGCCTGGGTGTGCAGGTAACTCATGGCGGCGCGGGCTACATGAGCGCCCTCACGAGGATCAGTCCAGGGCAACGAAGGAATGCCGTGTTCGATCGCCGTCTGCATCAGTTGATGGTAGGCAGGGTGGAACTCAACCAGATCGATGCGATGCCCATAACGGTCATGACTGGCGAATACGGGTTTGTTCTGATTGGCGAGGAACCCCGCTTCCATCAACGGGCCGCCGGCCAATGCGCCGTAGGCGTCGATCTGGTCCTGCGCCCAACCCGCACCGAAGCGCTGCGACCATTCTTGCAGCGGCAGGTCGATGCGGTAAAGGTTGATGCCGTCCAGCGAAGGCGGCTGATTGGTGACCTCATGGGTCTCGGCAAATTGATGCAGGTTGATGCGCTGGTCCATGAGGCGACTCCGGTCCGGGCAGCACGCGGCGATCGTGCGGAAGCTCTAGTGAATCACGCGCCCCGCCACAACGACAGCGCCAAACCCGACGAAATCACGGCGCTTTCGCTGCGTTGCCGTGCGCACATCCACTGTAGGAGCGCGCTTGCCCGCGAAAAATGGCCGCAACACCCAATGAGTCACTGACACACCACCGCTCGCACGCACGCACGCACGCACGCATCAGATACAGCCGACACATCTCTGGCGGCAGCAAGATTTTTCGCGGGCAAGCGCGCTCCTACAACTGGGGGCATTCGCCCATCCAGCTAAACAAGACTGTCGCATTCGACAGGCCACCCGGGAGCGCAAGCCATGCACGCACCCACTGTAGGAGCGCGCTTGCCCGCGAAGAATGGCGGCAACACCCAATGCGTCACTGACACACCACCGCTCGCCCCGCCCGTATCAGATGCAGCCGACGCATCTCTGGCGGCAGCAAGATTTTTCGCGGGCAAGCGCGCTCCTACACCCGGCAGCGTTCGCTCAGTGGTTGCGTATTAAGTGCTGGCCGGCAATCCCTGCCAAGCGATCTACACGACCGGCGCGGAATCTGCGCGTTTGATGTCCAGGCTCAAGCGGAACTGGCTGCCGTTGCCAGGCTCGGACTGATGGCTCAAGCGCCCGCCCTGCAATTCGATCAGTTGTCGGCAAATGGCCAGGCCGATGCCCAGTCCGCCGTATTCGCGGGTCGTCGAGCCGTCGACCTGGAAGAAATTGGCGTACAACGTCTCTTCATCCAGCCGACTGAAGCCTATGCCGGTGTCGATCACGTCGATCACCAGCCTTATGTGCCCGGCGTCTGCGCTTTGGCCGTTAACCCGGACCTTCACGGCCCCGGTTTTGGTGAATTTGATCGCGTTGTCCAGCAGGCACTCCAGGCACTGGCGCAGCTTCACGCCGTCGCCCTCCAGGCTGTCCGGCAACATCTCGTCAAGCTCCACGCTCATTCCCAGCGCCTTGCCGCGCGCCAGCGGTTCAAAGCGGCTGCGAAGCTGGAACAGCAGATGGCGCAGGCTGAACGGTTCAGTGCGCACGGTGATTCGGCCCGCTTGCAGTTCGGTCAGCGTAAGGATGCCGTTAACGATGCCCATCATGTTCTGCGCCGAATCCGCGGCGGTCTGGCGATACAGCTCAATCTCGCTCTCGGCGACGTCCATCTGCATCAACTCCAGCGAGCCGATCACCCCGTTCATGGGCGTACGCAGTTCATGGGTGAGCGTGGCAAGAAATTCGTCCTTCAAGCGGTTGCTCACCGCCAACTGCTGGTTGAGGGTTTCAAGCCCATGGCGCGACTCCTCCAGGATGTGCGCTTCGCGCTCGCGCATGGCATTGATGCGGTCGGCCAACGCCAGCGACAGCAAAGCCACCTCAATGACAGAGCCGATCTGGCTGGCGTACATCGTCCAGAAGGTGTTGGGCAAATGCCCCAGCAGCATCGTTGCGTTGACCACCCCGCCAATCAGAAACGCCGACCAGCCGAAAATAAAGTAGCGCGCCACGCGCCGGCCCTTGAACCACGCCGCCAGGCCGATCAGCAGCACAACCGGGGTGAACAGCAATACCAGTCCGGTGACCAGCCGCAGGGCGATGCCGTAATCCATGGTCAACGCAAGCGCCATGATCACCGCCGCGCAGACCATCATCAGCAGCAACGGTACGTCCAGCCAGCGGCTCAGGCTGGGCGTCTGCAGGAATTTGCGGGTGAACTGGCTGGCAAACAGGATGGCGCCGGCAATCAGAAAGGTCGTCGAGGTATTGGCCCACCATGGGTTATCCGGCCAGAAATATTCGATTCCTGCGCCGTTCACCGATACCTGATACAGGCCAAAAAAAGTGATGTAGAGGATGTAGTGCAGATAGGCGGTGTCGCGCACGCTGAGGTAGATGAACAGGTTGTAGACCAGCATCACCGCCAGCACGCCGTAGATCATGCCCAAGATGTACAGCCGCGACGGTTGCTCTTCTATATAAGCGTGGCTGGCCCACAGGTTGAGCGGCGCCTGAACCGAACCATGGCTGGCGACGCGCAGGTAGACGGTCTTGGTCTCGTGGGCATTGAGGTTCAGATCGAACACATAATTGTTCTGCTTAATCTGCCGGCTGGAGAACGGCAGCATGTCGCCGGTGTTCCACGCCAGGGTCGGCCGGGCGTCGTCGTCGCCCAGGTACAGATCAACGTGGTCCATGGGCGGGTAAGCCATTTCCAGCAGCCAGTCAGCCGAGGCCAGCGGGTTGGCGGGACGGTAGGTCAGACGCACCTTGAGCCAGAACGCCGAACGCGAATAGCCGGCGTTGAGCGATTGCCCGGTGAGCGGCCGAAAACGTTTCAAGCCGTCTGGCGAGGAGACCTCTTGGATGGTTGCATCGCCCGTCGGGTCTTCAAACACCTGCGTCTCGGGACCCAGTGCCAAGCTGCGGGTGTTTTCATCGAAGTCAACAGCGCTGGCCAATACGGGCAGCAGACAGAGAATGAAGGTCAGAAACAGACGCACGCGACACCGCCCTGACACGGATGACTGCCACAAGGCACCGTGGAATCGTGGGACGGGTTCGCAGCTCTGCGAATGACCTTTGTATCTGTCGATTGGCTCAGCGGGCAACGCACTTGCAGGTACTCATTTGGCGGAACGGATCAAGCGCCACAGGATAACGACTGATAGCTCGATGACACCATCTAAATCTGTGCACTGTGCAGGATGGGCTCGTTCACATGTCAGGTTGAACGCGATGCACTTGGTAGGACCGGCTTTAGCCGGGAAGGCGTCAGATGTCTCGCTGCAAAATCAATGGTGAACGCACCGGCCTCTTCCCGGCTGAAGCCGGTCCTACTGAACACCGCATGCACACAGTGGAATGCTGTTAGCCAGGAAATTGCCTCGTGGTACAGGCTGGTCGCGATGCACTTGGTAGGACCGGCTTTAGCCGGGAAGGCGTCAGATTCTCGCTGCAAAATCAATGGTGAACGCACGGGCCTCTTCCCGGCTGAAGCCGGTCCTACTGAACACCGCATGCACACAGTGGAATGCTGTTAGCCAGGAAATTGCCTCGTGGTACAGGCTGGACGCGATGCACTTGGTAGGACCGGCTTCAGCCGGGAAGGCGTCAGATGTCTCGCTGCAAAATCATCGGTGAACGCACCGGCCTCTTCCCGGCTGAAGCCGGTCCTACTGAACACCGCATGCACACAGTGGAATGCTGTTAGCCAGGAAATTGCCTCGTGGTACAGGCTGGACGCAATGCACTTGGTAGGACCGGCTTTAGCCGGGAAGGCGTCAGATTCTCGCTGCAAAATCAATGGTGAACGCACCGGCCTCTTCCCGGCTGAAGCCGGTCCTACTGAACACCGCATGCACACAGAAGAATGCTGTTAGCCAGGAAATTGCCTCGTGGTACAGGCTGGACGCGATGCACTTGGTAGGACGGGCTTTAGCCGGGAAGGCGTCAGATGTTTCGCTGCAAATCAATGGTGAACGCACCGGCCTCTTCCCGGCTGAAGCCGGTCCTACCGAACACCGCATGCACACAGTGGAATGCTGTTAGCCAGGAAATTGCCTCGTGGTACAGGCTGGACGCAATGCACTTGGTAGGACCGGCTTTAGCCGGGAAGGCGTCAGATGTCTCGCTGCAAAATCAACGGTGAACGCACCGGCCTCTTCCCGGCTGAAGCCGGTCCTACTGAACACCGCATGCACACAGTGGAATGCTGTTAGCCAGGAAATTGCCTCGTGGTATAGGCTGGACGCGATGCACTTGGTGGGACTGGCTTTAGCCGGGAAGGCGTCAGATGTTTCGCTGCAAATCAATGGTGAACGCACGGGCCTCTTCCCGGCTGAAGCTGGTCCTACTGAACACCGCATGCACACAGTGGAATGCTGTTAGCCAGGAAATTGCCTCGTAGTACAGGCTGGACGCAATGCACTTGGTAGGACCGGCTTTAGCCGGGAAGGCGTCAGATGTCTCGCTGCAAAATCAACAGTGAACGCACCGGCCTCTTCCCGGCTGAAGCCGGTCCTACTGAACACCGCATGCACACAGTGGAATGCTGTTAGCCAGGAAATTGCCTCGTGGTACAGGCTGGACGCGATGCACTTGGTAGGACCGGCTTTAGCCGGGAAGGCGTCAGATGTCTCGCTGCAAAATCAACGGTGAACGCACCGGCCTCTTCCCGGCTGAAGCCGGTCCTACCAAGAGCATGCGTACTGCCGCAAAATGATTGTGTTTGCACCGGCCTCTTCCCCGCTGAAGCCGGTCCCACCGGCAAAAACTTTAGTGGTAAGCTCGCGCACCATGAATATCTATAGCTCCCGCCCTGTTGTCCTCTGTCTCTCCGGCCACGACCCCAGTGGCGGCGCCGGCTTGCAGGCAGATATCGAAGCCCTGCTCGCTCAGGGCTGTCACGCTGCTCCTGCAGTGACCGCCCTGACCGTTCAAGACACCGTGAATGTCACTGACTTCCGTGTGCTGGACCGTGAATGGGTGTTGGCGCAGGCCAATGCCGTGCTCAACGACTCCACCGTTGCGGCGGTGAAGCTGGGCATGCTGGGTTCGCTGGAGATGGTCGACACCGTCGTCGATCTGCTGACGGCCCATCCGCACTTGCCGATGGTCTGCGATCCGGTATTGCGCGCCGGTGGCGGCGGTCGACTGGGCAAGGATGAAGTGGGCTACGCGATGCGCGAGCGCCTGCTGCCTCTGGCAACCATCGCCACACCGAACCTGCCCGAGGCGCGCATTCTCGCCGAGCTGCCCGAGGGTACGGCGGATGAATGCGCCGAGAAGCTACTGCCATTCTGCGAGCATTTGCTGATCACCGGCGGGCACGGCGATGAGCACGAAGTGCATAACCGCCTGTACATCCGCGGCGGTCAGTCGCGCACCTTTACCTGTCAGCGTCTGCCGGGCAGCTACCACGGTTCCGGCTGCACGCTGGCCAGTGCGCTGGCGGGAAGGCTGGCCCACGGTCAGGACCTGATCGGTGCTGTGCAACTGGCGCTGGATTACACCTGGCGCACCCTGCGCGATGCCGAACAGCTGGGTCGGGGGCAATTTGTTCCCCGTCGCCTGCCGCTGGATTTCTGCTCGTAACGCCACGAATAAGAGGCACCCTTGATGAGACTACGTGGCTTGTATGCCGTGACCGACAGCCAGCTGTTGGCCGGCAAATTCCTGTCTTACGTCGAAGCTGCCCTGGATGGCGGTGTGACCCTGCTGCAGTACCGGGACAAATCCTGTGACGAGACCCGCCGTCTGCGCGAGGCCTCGGCGCTGCTCAAACTCTGCGAGCGCTACAAAACCCGCCTGATCATCAATGACGACGCCGAAGTAGCCGCACGCCTAGGCGTCGGCGTACACCTGGGGCAAACCGACGGATCGCTGCCGGATGCCCGCGCCTTGCTGGGGCACAAGGCAGTCGTGGGTGCGACCTGCCACGCGCAGCTTGAGCTGGCCGACAAGGCTAGGGCGGATGGCGCCACGTATGTCGCCTTCGGCCGCTTTTTCAATTCCCAGACCAAACCCGGCGCGCCCACGTGCAGCCTCGACCTGCTCAGCCAGGCGCGCAAGCGCATCAAATTGCCGATCGCGGTGATCGGCGGGATTACGCTGGAAAACGCCGCCCCACTCGTCGCCCACGGCGCCGATTTGCTCGCCGTCGTGCATGGGCTGTTTGGGGCCGAGTCGACCCAGGAAGTCACCCGCCGCGCCCGCGCTTTCAACGATTTGTTCAAGCCCGCCTGATTCTGCTTCAGGCCGGTTGCGCACTCACTCATTCCGATTCAAACAGAGACCTCATTATGTCCCGCTCCGAAACGCTATTCGCCAACGCCCAGAAACACATCCCTGGCGGCGTCAATTCTCCGGTCCGCGCTTTCAAAAGCGTCGGCGGCACGCCCCTGTTCTTCAAGCACGCCGTCGGCGCCTACGTCACTGATGAAGACGACAAGCGTTACGTTGACTACGTCGGCTCGTGGGGCCCGATGATTCTGGGCCACAGCCACCCGGACGTATTGGATGCCGTGCGCAAGCAACTGGAGCACGGTCTGTCGTATGGCGCTCCGACCGAGATGGAAACCGAGATGGCCGACCTGGTCTGCTCGATCGTGCCGTCGATGGAGATGGTCCGCATGGTCAGCTCCGGTACCGAAGCCACCATGAGCGCGATCCGTCTGGCGCGCGGCTTTACCGGTCGCGACAGCATCATCAAGTTCGAGGGCTGCTATCACGGGCACTCTGACAGCTTGCTGGTAAAGGCCGGTTCGGGCGCGCTGACCCTGGGCGTGCCGAGTTCGCCGGGTGTTCCCGCAGCCTTCGCCAAGCACACGCTGACCCTGCCGTTCAACGACATCGAGGCGGTCAAGACCATGCTCGCCGACGTCGGTCAGGAGGTGGCGTGCATTATCGTTGAGCCGGTTGCGGGCAACATGAACTGTGTACCGCCTGCGCCGGGCTTTCTGCAGGGCCTGCGCGAAGCGTGTGACGAACATGGCGTGGTGCTGATTTTCGACGAAGTCATGACCGGCTTCCGCGTTGCCCTTGGCGGTGCGCAGGCTTACTACGGCGTAACGCCAGACCTGAGCACCTTCGGCAAGATCATCGGCGGCGGCATGCCGGTCGGTTGCTTCGGCGGCAAGCGCGAAATCATGTCGCACATCGCGCCGCTGGGTCCTGTGTATCAGGCCGGTACGCTGTCGGGTAACCCGTTGGCGATGGCGGCGGGTCTGACCACGCTGCGCCTGATCAGCCGTCCGGGTTTCCACGACGAACTGAGCGCGTTCACCACGCGCCTGCTCGAAGGCCTGCAACAGCGGGCCGACGCAGCCGGCATCCCGTTCGTGACCACCCAGGCGGGCGGCATGTTCGGCTTGTACTTCAGCGATGCCAAAGAGATCGTGACGTTCCAGGACGTGATGACCAGCGACGCCAGCCGCTTCAAGCAGTTCTTCCACCTCATGCTGGAAGGCGGCGTGTACCTGGCGCCAAGCGCATTCGAAGCCGGTTTCACCTCGATTGCCCACGGCGATGCCGAGCTGCAATTGACGCTGGATGCTGCCGAGAAAGCGTTCGCCCAACTGAAATAACGCAGACCGGGCGGAACGGATGCCGCCCGGGCACTCATGGCTAACCTCCCTGAAAGCAGGCCGATGAAGCCCGCGCAGCAGAAAATCAGTAAAGACTTTGTAAGGTGGCCCCCGCTTATTTCATAATGCGCAGCCAGCACATCTCGCTGGACGGGCATGCCCGCACCTTTTTCAGAGGTAAATCGACTTCCATGAACCGCACCGGCCGCACCCTTGCATTGGGCTGCCTGTTGCTTCTTCATCCCCTGCTGGCAAATGCAGGTGGCAACTCGTTGTTGATCCCAGCGGTGGGTCGTTGCACCCTCAATGCCCAGCCAGACAACCTGCCAGCAGCGTTGTCGGCCTGCCAGCAGGCGGCTCAGGGCGGGGATGCGCAGGCGCAATACGAGTTGGGGGAGTTTTACTACGAGGGTAAAAACGCGCCGCGCGATTTACCCCAGGCCCTCAATTACTTCGAGCAGGCATCCTTGCAAGGCCACGCCCAGGCGCAGTATCAGCTCGGCTTGATGTTTTTCCGGGGCGAAGGCGTGCAGGCCAATAACATTCAGGCGTACATCGTGCTGAAGATGGCGGCGGTCAACGGTTCGGAAGATGCGCTGGATCAAGCAGACGAAGTGTCTGCGCAAATGAAGCGCGAAGACCTGGACGTCGCTACGCAGGTGCTGGGGCAGATCTTCCGCAAATACCTGCTGGAGTTGCAAACCGCTGAAGGACGCACGCCATTTGCGCCCTTCCCTGCCGACAGCGCCACCAAGCCCTGAGCGCAATCAGCTCTCTGAAGCCGGTTACTTGTCCGGCATCGGCATCGGGAACGGCATGACGTTACCGGTGTGGCGCGCTTCGCTGATTTTCGCTGTGCCCATTCGCTCCACTTCATCGATGCGCACAATCGAGTGCATCGGGACAAAGCTGCGCACCACGCCATCAAATTGAGCTTTGAGCTTCTCTTCGCTGGGGTCGACTACCACGGTCGTGCGCTCGCCGAAGACGAATTCTTCCACTTCCAGAAAACCCCACAGATCACTCTGATAGATCTGTTTGGCGTACATTTCGAACACCTGTCCCTGGTTGAGAAAAATCACCTTGTAGATTGGAGCTTCGCGTTTGGTCATAACAGGCAGGCAGTGATCAGCGTTTTGAAAAGGGCGCGAACTATAGCATGCCGCTCGTTAGACGACGCTAGGAACCCGGGGCCCGCATCCCTATAATGCGCGGTTCTTTGAATCACCTGATGAACCCGCATGGCCAAGAAGCTTTACATCGAAACCCACGGTTGCCAGATGAACGAGTACGACAGCTCGCGCATGGTCGATCTGCTGGGCGAACATCAAGCACTGGAAGTCACCGCACGGGCAGAAGACGCCGACGTCATCCTGCTCAACACCTGCTCGATCCGTGAGCGGGCGCAGGACCGCGTGTACTCCCAGCTTGGCCGCTGGCGTGAACTCAAGCTGGCGAACCCCGAGATGGTCATTGCCGTCGGGGGCTGCGTGGCGAGCCAGGAAGGCGCGGCCATCCGCGATCGCGCGCCCTACGTTGACGTAGTCTTCGGTCCGCAGACCCTTCACCGCCTCCCGGAAATGATCGACGCGGCACGCATCACGCGCCTGCCGCAGGTCGATGTGTCGTTCCCGGAAATCGAAAAGTTCGACCACCTGCCCGAGCCCCGCGTCGATGGCCCGACTGCGTATGTGTCGGTCATGGAAGGCTGCAGCAAGTACTGCACCTTCTGCGTGGTGCCTTACACCCGCGGCGAAGAAGTCAGCCGGCCGTTCGACGACGTCATCAGCGAGGTTTTCCACCTGGCTGAAAACGGCGTGCGCGAAGTGACCCTGCTGGGCCAGAACGTCAACGGCTACCGCGGCACGACCCACGACGGTCGGCTGGCGGACCTTGCCGAACTGATCCGCGTGGTCGCAGCCATCGACGGCATCGACCGCATTCGCTACACCACCTCGCACCCATTGGAGTTCTCCGACAGCCTTATTCAGGCTCACGCCGACGTGCCGGAGTTGGTCAAGCACCTGCACCTGCCCGTGCAGTCTGGCTCCGACCGAATTCTGGCAGCGATGAAACGCAACCACACCGTCCTTGAATACAAGTCGCGTCTGCGCAAGCTGCGCGCAGCGGTGCCGGATATCTGCATCAGCTCCGACTTCATCGTCGGCTTCCCGGGCGAAACCGAGAAGGATCACCTGCAGACCATGAAGCTGGTGGAAGACGTCGGCATGGATTTCTCCTACTCCTTCGTTTACAGCGCGCGCCCGGGCACCCCGGCTGCAGACCTGCCTGACGACACCCCGGAAGAGGTGAAGAAAGAACGCCTCAAGCAGTTGCAGGACCTGATCAATCGGCAAGGCCTGGAGATCAGCCGCAGGATGGCCGGCACCGTGCAGCGGATTCTGGTCACCGACTATTCGAAAAAGGACCCGGGCGAATTGCAGGGCCGCACCGAGAACAACCGCATCGTCAACTTCCGTTGCGATAACCCCCGGTTGATTGGCCAGTTTGCTGACGTGTACATCGACAGCGCCCAACCTCACTCGCTCCGCGGGTCGTTGTTGCAATAGGCGAATACGCCCCCATGTAGACGTCACGCATGAATCCTGCAGGCAGCGCCGGGCATCAGACCCCGCGAGAAGGCAGCCATACGTCGGCTGCCCCGGCGTGTGACCAAGCTCGCAGCCCTGGCGAACTGTCTGTTACAGGGTGCCCTCCAGCGTCCCTGAACCGCTCATTTACCCGTTAGTAAGTGAGCCCTTTCAGACGTTGCCTGCAGGGGTTATCCTTCACGTCACTTCACATTGCCGTCGGGCGGCCCAAAACCACTTTGAACGCACCTATCGAACCACATCGCTTCAGCCTTGAACCTATCGAGGCCCATCGCTTCGCCAATCTGTGCGGGCAATTCGACGAGCATCTTCGCTTGATCGAACAGCGCCTGGACATCGAGATCCGCAATCGCGGAGCCCAGTTCGAGATCATTGGCGATCGCAAAAAATCCATTTCGGCAGAGAACCTGTTGCGCCGGCTGTATCGGGAAACGAAAGCGACCGAACTGTCACCGGACATGGTCCATCTGTTCCTGCAGGAATCCGGTGTCGAAGAGCTGGACAACCATCCTGCGGCCGAGGTCGGCGTGGCCTTGCGTACCAAAAAAGGCATGATTCGCCCGCGCGGCTTGAATCAGCAACGGTACGTGAAAGAAATCCTCGCCAACGATATCAACTTCGGCATCGGCCCGGCCGGTACCGGCAAGACGTATCTGGCCGTCGCCGCTGCAGTGGATGCGCTCGAGCGCGAAACCATTCGCCGCATCCTGCTGGTGCGTCCTGCCGTTGAGGCGGGCGAAAAACTCGGCTTCCTGCCCGGCGACCTGTCGCAGAAGATCGACCCGTACCTGCGCCCGCTGTACGACGCGCTGTACGAGATGCTCGGCTTTGAATACGTTGCCAAGTTGATCGAGAAACAGGTCATCGAGGTTGCACCGCTGGCCTACATGCGCGGTCGCACGCTGAACAACAGCTTCATCATTCTCGACGAGAGCCAGAACACCACCGTCGAGCAGATGAAGATGTTCCTGACGCGGATCGGCTTCGGCTCCACGGCAGTGATCACCGGTGACATCACCCAGATCGACCTGCCACGCGGCACCAAGTCCGGCCTGAACCACGTCATTGAAGTGCTCAAGGAAGTGCCGGGAATCAGCTTTACCCACTTCAAGCCCAAAGACGTCGTTCGCCACCCGCTGGTGCAGCGCATCGTCGAGGCTTACGAGCGCTACGAAGAACGCACCGATCATCCGACCACCGCTCAGGACTCCCGGGAACCACGCCGCGATGCTTGAGCTGGATCTGCAAGTCGCGAGTCAGGCAAGCGCTCCGAGCGAAGCCCAGTTCCGCCTCTGGTGTGAAATGGGCCTGCGCCAGCGTTCTGCTGATTCCGAGATGACCATTCGCCTCGTCGATGAAGCCGAAGGCCGGGAGCTCAATCACACTTGGCGGCACAAGGATTACGCCACCAACGTGTTGTCGTTTCCCGCTGACGTCCCTGACGAGTTGCTGGATATTCCGTTGCTGGGTGATCTGGTCATCTGCGTTCCCGTTGTCGCGCGTGAAGCCGCCGAGCAAGGTAAATCGCCGGACGCCCACTGGGCGCATCTGGTGATTCACGGCTGCCTTCATTTGCTGGGCTACGATCACATCGACGATGAAGAAGCCGACGAGATGGAAGCGCTGGAACGAGAGTTGCTTGCAGAGCTTGGCTATCCGGACCCCTACGCCGACGATGAAGTTGGCGACACCCCTCTTTTAGAAACATCAGCCAAGGACCACGAGTAAGGGCTATGAGCGAAGACCGATCGAGCAACGGGCAAAAGTCATGGTTGGGCAAACTGACCCAGGCATTTGCCCATGAGCCGAAAAACCGCCAGGAGCTGCTGGAGCTGCTGCGCGAAGCCCACCAGAACAAACTGCTGGACAGTGAAGCGCTGGCCATCGTCGAAGGCGCCATTCAGGTCGCCGACCTGCAGGTGCGCGACATCATGGTGCCGCGCTCGCAGATGATCAGCATCAAGGCCAGCCAGACGCCCCGCGAGTTCCTGCCTGCGGTGATCGATTCCGCGCACTCTCGCTATCCGGTCATCGGTGAAAGCCACGATGACGTGCTTGGTGTCCTGCTCGCCAAAGACCTGCTACCGCTGATTCTGAAAGAAGACGGCGGCAGCGGCGACGTCAAGAGCCTGCTGCGCCCGGCGACCTTCGTCCCGGAATCCAAGCGTCTGAACGTGCTGCTGCGGGAATTCCGTGCCAATCATAATCACATGGCTATCGTCATCGACGAGTATGGCGGCGTCGCCGGCCTGGTGACCATTGAAGACGTGCTTGAGCAAATCGTCGGCGACATCGAAGACGAGCATGACGTCGAGGAAGACAGCTACATCAAGCCGCTGCCAAGCGGTGACTTCCTGGTCAAGGCACTGACGCCCATCGAGAGCTTCAACGAGTTCTTTGACAGCGGCTTCTCCGACGACGAGTTCGATACCGTTGGCGGCCTGGTGATGAACGCGTTCGGGCATTTGCCCAAGCGTAACGAGATCACCGAAATCGGCGCGTACCGTTTTCGCATCCTGAATGCCGACAGCCGTCGTATTCACCTGCTGCGCCTGAGCCCGATCAACCGCTCGTAGGGCCTTTACCCGTTTTAAGGAATGTAAATGCGCTGGATCACCCGCCCCGGCTGGCCCGGTAACCTGCTGGCCATGGTGGCCGGCGCGTTGATTACCCTGGCCCTGGCACCCTTCGATATCTGGCCGCTGGCGATTGTCGCGCTGGTGCTTTTCTACCTCGGGCTACGCGACCTCACACCACGCCAGGCCCTGTGGCGTGGCTGGTCATACGGGTTCGGCCTGTTCGGCGGCGGCACCAGCTGGATTTACGTCAGCATTCACACCTACGGCGAAGCACCGGTCTGGCTGGCAGTGTTCCTGATGGTGCTGTTCTGCGCTTCGGTGGCGTTCTTTTTTGCCTTGCCGGCGTGGATCTGGGCCCGGTGGATCCGCCGCAACGAAGCCCCTCTGGCCGATGCACTGGCGTTCGCTGCATTGTGGTTCGGTCAGGAGATGTTCCGTGGCTGGTTCCTCACGGGGTTCCCTTGGCTCTATTCCGGCTACAGCCAGTTGGACGGGCCGCTCAAAGGTCTCGCGCCCGTGGGCGGCATGTGGCTGCTTTCCTTCGCGCTCGCGCTGACCGCCGCATTGCTGTGCAACCTGCCTCGTTTGCGCACACGCCTGCCTTTAATGGCGGCGGGCATTGTGCTGCTGCTCGCACCATGGGTTGTGGGACTGGCGCTGAAAAATCACGCCTGGACCGAGCCTTCCGGCAAGCCGTTGAGCGTTGCGGCCATGCAGGGCAACGTCGAGCAAAGCATGAAATGGGATCCGGCGGCGCTGAATGCGCAACTTGCGCTGTACCGGGACATGACGTTTACCTCGAAGCGGGCTGATCTGATCGTCTGGCCGGAAACGGCGGTGCCGGTGCTGAAGGAGTCGGTTGAGGGGTATCTGTCGGTGATGGGCAAGTTCGCGGCTGATCGCGACTCGGCGCTGATCACCGGCGTGCCGTTGCGGGAAAAGGGCACTCACGGGGAATTCCGTTACTACAACGCCATTACCGTAACAGGTGAAGGCGACGGCACTTACCTGAAACAGAAGCTGGTGCCGTTTGGCGAATACGTTCCGCTGCAGGATCTGTTGCGCGGATTGATCACATTCTTCAACCTGCCGATGTCCGACTTCGCGCGCGGCCCTTCCGGGCAGGCGTTGTTGCAGGCGAAGGGTTATGAGATCGCGCCGTACATCTGCTACGAAGTGGTCTATCCCGAATTTGCAGCAGGGCTCGCCGCGCAAAGCGACCTGTTGCTGACGGTGAGCAACGACACCTGGTTTGGCACCTCGATCGGCCCGCTGCAGCATTTGCAGATGGCGCAGATGCGCGCGCTGGAGGCCGGCCGCTGGATGATCCGCGCCACCAACAACGGCGTCAGCGCGCTGATCGACCCGTTTGGCGAGATCACCACGACGGTGCCGCAGTTCGAGCGCGCCGTGATGTACGGCGAAGTCACCCCGATGCAAAACCTGACGCCCTACCTGCACTGGCGCTCATGGCCACTGATCATCCTGTCGTTGCTGCTGGTGGGCTGGGCATTTTTTGCCGGCAGGATTGCGAAGGCGGTGTAATACCCGAACGTTGATGCGACCTGGCGGTTTCCAAACCCGGAGGCTGCCGGGGCCTCGTCGATTTCTGATTGGGGAGATTGTCCATGCCTGCCTCAATCTAACGTCTCCGACATTTTCCGTGCCTGCCTCGATCTAACGTCTCCGACATTTTCCGTGCCTGCCTCGTTCTGTAGGAGCCGGCTTGCTGGCGAACCAGATTGGCCAGTCACCGTTGCAGCGCCTGCCTGACGCATTCGCCAGCAAGCCGGCTCCTACAGATTCGGGTGTGTCAGTTCCATCTCGGAAAGCCGGGTTGCCTCGCGGGACACGCCACGCGACTACGGACAATGTCTTCAACATCTACCCTGCCTGCCTCGATCTAATGTCTTCGATATTCTCCGCGCCTACTCGATCTGTAGGAGCCGGCTTGCTGGCGAACCAGATTGGCCAGTCACCGTTGCAGCGCCTGGCCTGACCCATTCGCCAGCAAGCCGGCTCCTACAGATTCGGGTGTGTCAGTTCCATCTCGGAAAGCGCTGGGTCGGCTCGCGGGACACCCACGCGCGCCTACAGACAACGTCCCCGACATCTAGCTTGCCTGCCTCGATTTAACGTCTCCGACATTTTCCGTGCCTCCTCGATCTAATGTCTTCGATATTCTCCGTGCCTGCCTCGATCTAACGTCTCCGACATCTTCCGTGCCTGCCTCGATTTAACGTCTCCGACATTCTCCGTGCCTACTCGATCTGTAGGAGCCGGCTTGCTGGCGAACCAGATTGGCCAGTCACCGTTGCAGCGCCTGCCTGACGCATTCGCCAGCAAGCCGGCTCCTACAGATTCGGGTGTGTCAGTTCCATCTCGGAAAGCCGGGTTGCCTCGCGGGACTCTCACGCGCGCCTACAGGCGAACCAGCCCGCTAGGTCACCGGTAAAACAACTTGTACCCGACCAGCCCCGCCACTTCGTTGATCAACTGGCCGTTCTGCCACACCGCTTTCGCCTCGGGCATCCAGCCGCCGAATGGGCGGGCGTTGTCCACGCTCAAGAATCCGACCGGCGCTGCGACCACGTTAAAACCGGCTTTCTCGAAACTCCAGACTGAACGCGGCATGTGCCATGCCTGGGTCACCACCACCACGCGCTTGATGCCTTGGGGGAGTAAAATTGCCGCCGTCATGTTGGCGTTTTCCCAAGTCGTGCGGCTTTCTCCTTCCTGCCAGCGGACGTTCACGCCGAAGTCGTCGCGCAACGAGTCGGCCATAATCGCTGCCTCGCTCGGCGGCTCACCATAATGCAGGCCGCCGGTGGTGAGCACCGGCAAACCGGACGCCTTCGATAAACGCGCGGCATAGCGCATGCGTTCCAGCGCAACGCCGGTCGGGATGTCAGCACCCCAGCTTGGGGCATTGCGCTCGCGGCCCGACCCAAGAATTACGATCGCATCAGCGCGCTGCGCCAGCGTTGCCCATTCGCTCTGCGGCAGTGGCGGGACGCTCTCAATCCCCCTCGCCGTCCACTCCACCACGACTGGCAGACTCATCCCCGTCATGCCGCCCACACCAAGCACGAACATCACGCGCGCCAACATCGGGCGGCGATTTCTCAACCACCAGGCAAGCACTAACAGGAGCAGGAAAATGCCCGGAGGAAGGAGCAGATTTTTGATGAAATAACGAAAGGGCATCGGGCATCTCCAAAGATGCCCGAAGCCTAGAAGCAATGACGCGAAGCAGCAATGCTCGATTGGCCGGGGTCAGCCCCCGCAGAAGTTAACGCTTGAAATGTTTGGTGGAACTGTAGCGACTCAACTTAGCCGACACCTTGGCTCGGCGCTGATCCTTGAGCCAGATGACATTGGCTTTTGGATGTGGCCCTCGCATTGGCTCGGAAGGCTCCGTCGAGGGACTGAAAGCCTCCCTCGTGACAGTCGCAGAGCCTTCTTTGAAGACGACTTCGCTTCTGCCCAGATAAGCCTCGATCAACTCAAACTCGGCGTGACTCAATCCGCGCAACTCAAGCTCGGCGGGGGATTCGTTTCGAAGCCGCACAGCTGTTTTCGCCGTATCCAGAGCCAGGCCCAGACGATCAATCAAACGGTCATACACATCAGGGTTCTCTACTTCATGCCGCAGCTCTGCCATCCGTTCACCTCACTGAAAGTAAACACTTAACCCCCGTCAGTGAGCTTAGCGGTGCCACAAAAACCGGCGCGATGCAGCGACCAACGGTGGATGCTGCATGTGGCAGGTCTGCGCCACGCAATCAGGGTTTCCCTCGGCTTGGTAGCCTCATGTATGCTACGGCGCTTCCTGTAATTCCACTTCCGCCCAACCGGGCATGGATGCATCGCAACGCCGACGGCCTCGTCCGGCATGCGAAGACTTCCTGACCCGGCCACGCCGAGAAGAGGTCAAGGGTCACCCATTTCAGCCAAAAGTAGCCATGCACGAACTCTACCAGCCCCGCGAAATCGAAGCCGCCGCCCAGACCTTCTGGGACGAGCAAAAGTCTTTTGAAGTCAGTGAACAGCCAGGCAAGGACACGTACTACTGCCTGTCGATGTTCCCTTACCCCAGCGGCAAGCTACACATGGGTCACGTGCGCAACTACACAATTGGCGACGTCATCGCGCGCTATCAGCGCATGCAGGGCAAAAACGTGTTGCAGCCCATGGGCTGGGACGCGTTCGGCATGCCGGCCGAAAACGCCGCCATGAAAAACAACGTTGCTCCGGCCAAGTGGACCTACGAAAACATCGCCTACATGAAGAACCAGCTCAAAAGCCTGGGTCTGGCGATCGACTGGTCACGCGAAGTCACCACCTGCAAACCCGATTACTACCGCTGGGAGCAATGGCTGTTCACTCGCCTGTTCGAAAAAGGCGTGATCTACCGCAAGAACGGCACCGTGAACTGGGACCCGGTCGATCAGACCGTGCTGGCGAACGAGCAAGTGATCGACGGGCGCGGCTGGCGTTCGGGCGCGGTGATCGAGAAGCGCGAGATCCCGATGTACTACTTCAAGATCACCGCTTATGCGGATGAGCTTCTGGAGAGTCTCGACGAGCTGCCGGGCTGGCCTGAACAGGTCAAGACCATGCAGCGCAACTGGATCGGCAAGTCCCGCGGCATGGAAGTGCAGTTCCCGTACGACCAGGCGTCCATCGGCGAAACCGGCACCCTGAAAGTCTTCACCACCCGCCCTGACACGCTGATGGGCGCAACCTATGTCGCTGTTGCCGCCGAACATCCGCTCGCGACACTGGCCGCGCAGAACAATCCTGAGCTGCAGGCGTTCATCCACGAATGCAAAAGTGGCAGCGTCGCCGAAGCTGACGTCGCCACCCAGGAAAAGAAAGGCCTGCCAACCTCGCTGTTCGTCGAGCACCCGCTGACCGGCGAGAAGCTGCCGGTGTGGGTCGCCAACTATGTATTGATGCATTACGGCGACGGCGCAGTCATGGCGGTGCCCGCTCACGACGAGCGTGATTTCGAGTTCGCCACCAAGTACAGCCTGCCGGTGATCCCGGTAGTACGTACCAGCGCTGGCGACGAGACCCCGACACCGTGGCAGGACGCTTATAACGAACATGGCACGCTGATCAACTCCGGCGAATTCGACGGCCTTGATTTCGCCGGCGCTTTCGATGCCATCGAGGCCGCGCTGCTCAAGAAAGACCTGGGCAAGTCCCGCACCCAGTTCCGCCTCCGCGACTGGGGCATCAGCCGCCAGCGCTACTGGGGCTGCCCGATCCCGATCATCCATTGCGACACGTGCGGCGACGTGCCTGTCCCGGAAGACCAACTGCCGGTCAAGCTCCCCGAAGACGTGGTGCCGGACGGCGCGGGTTCGCCGTTGGCGCGCATGCCCGAGTTCTACGAGTGCAGCTGCCCGAAATGCGGCGCCCCGGCCAAGCGCGAAACCGACACCATGGACACCTTCGTCGAGTCGTCCTGGTACTTCGCACGCTACGCCTCGCCTCATTACGAGGGCGGCATGGTCGACCCGAAGGCCGCGAACCACTGGCTGCCGGTCGACCAGTACATTGGCGGCATCGAACACGCCATCCTGCACCTGCTGTACGCGCGCTTCTTCCACAAGCTGATGCGCGATGAAGGCCTGGTCAGCTCCAACGAGCCGTTCAAGAACCTGCTGACCCAGGGCATGGTAGTGGCCGAGACGTTCTACCGTCTGGAAGCCAATGGCAGCAAAACCTGGTTCAACCCGGCAGACGTCGAGTTCGAGCGCGACAGCAAAGCCAAGATCATCGGCGCCAAACTGATCGCCGATGGCCAGCCGGTGGAAATCGGCGGCATCGAAAAAATGGCCAAGTCGAAAAACAACGGAGTCGACCCTCAGTCCATGATCGATCAGTACGGCGCAGACACCTGCCGGCTGTTCATGATGTTCGCATCGCCGCCGGACATGAGCCTGGAATGGTCGGATTCCGGCGTTGAAGGCTCGCACCGCTTCCTCAAGCGCGTCTGGCGTCTGGCTCAGGCACATGTGACCGCAGGCCTGCCGGGCGCACTCGACACCACCGCGCTGAATGATGACCAGAAAGCCATCCGCCGCTCGATTCACTTGGCGATCAAGCAGGCCGGTCAGGACGTGGGGCAGCATCACAAATTCAACACCGCCATCGCTCAGGTGATGACGCTGATGAACGTGCTGGAAAAAGCACCGCAGGCCGCTGGCCAGGACCGCGCGCTGCTGCAGGAGGGTCTGGAGACCGTCGCTCTGTTGCTGGCACCGATCACCCCGCATATCAGTCACGAGCTGTGGGCTGCGCTGGGCCACCCTGATCCGGTTATCAATGCCGCATGGCCAGTGGTCGATGAGTCGGCGCTGGTACAGGACACACTGCAATTGGTAATTCAGGTCAACGGCAAGCTGCGCGGTCATATCGACATGCCAGCCAGCGCCACCCGCGAGGAAGTCGAAGCGGCCGCTCGGACAAACGAGAACGTCCTGCGCTTCATCGATGGCCTCACGATCCGCAAAGTGATCGTGGTGCCGGGCAAACTGGTTAACATCGTCGCCAGCTGACGCAATCGGGCACCTGCGAGCGGGTGCCGAACCTATTTCAAGAGCGCGGGATGCCGCGCTCTAACGGATTCAAGGGAGCAACAAGATGATCAAACGCAATCTGCTGGTGATGGGACTCGCGGTTTTGCTGAGCGCCTGCGGTTTCCAGTTGCGCGGCACCGGTACCAACGCCGTGTCGATCAAGGAGCTGGACGTCAGCGCCCGTGATGCCTACGGCGACGTCGTCACTCAGCTGCGTCAGACCCTGACCAGCAGCGGCGTGCATGTCTACACCGGCGCGCAATACAAGCTGTTCATCGCCCGCGAAGACGAAACCCAGCGCACCGCGAGCTATGCCGGTTCGGGCCGTTCGGCCGAATACGAGCTGACCACCGTGCTGAAGTATGAAATTCACGGCAGCAAGGATGTGCTGTTGCTCGATGACACGGTTCAGGCGCAAAAGGTTTTTGTGCATGACGGCAACAACCTGATCGGCTCAGACCAGGAAGCCACGCAGATCCGCAAGGAAATGCGCAACGACCTCGTGCAGAAACTGTTGGCCCGCCTGCAACAGCTGACACCTGAGCGCCTCGACGAATTGCAAGCCAAGGCCGACGCCGCTGCCCGTGCGCAGGCCGATGCCGAAGCCGCCGCCCAACGGATTCGCGACGAGACGCCGCAGCAGTCGCCCATCGAAATCCCGTCCAAGTGACGGCATCGGGGCCGGTTCGCCGGCCCTGATCTTTTCTGAATCATGAAACTCGCCCCCGCCCAACTTTCAAAACACCTCCAGGGTGCGCTAGCGCCTGTCTACATCGTCAGCGGCGATGACCCTCTCCAGTGCCAGGAAGCGTGCGATGCCATTCGCGCGGCTGCACGTCAGCAGGGCTTTGACGAACGCCAGGTGTTCAGCGCTGACTCTAGCTTCGACTGGGGCACGCTGCTCCAGGCGGGTGCGAGCATGTCGCTGTTTGCTGAGCGCCGACTGCTGGAGTTACGTCTGCCTTCCGGCAAGCCCGGGGACAAAGGCGCGGCAGCGCTTCTGGAATACTGCGGTCGCCCCGCCGAAGACACGCTGCTGCTGATCAGCCTGCCCAAGCTGGACGGTTCGGCGCAGAAAACCAAGTGGGGCAAGGCGCTGGTCGAAGGCCCGCAGACCCAGTTCGTGCAGATCTGGCCGGTGGATGCCAGCCAGCTGCCGCAATGGATTCGTCAGCGGCTCTCGCAGGCCGGCCTGGCCGCGACGCCGGACGCCATCGAACTCATCGCCGCGCGGGTCGAAGGTAACCTGCTGGCGGCCGCGCAGGAAATCGAAAAGCTCAAGCTGATGGCTGACGAAGGCCAGATCACTGTCGAAACCGTACAGGCAGCAGTGGCTGACAGCGCGCGCTTCGATGTTTTCGGTCTGACTGACGCCATCCTCAATGGCGAAGCGGCTCACGCGCTGCGGATGCTTGAAGGCCTGCGCGGCGAAGGCGTCGAACCTCCGGTCATTCTCTGGGCGCTGTCCCGTGAGCTGCGTGTGCTGGCCAATCTGGCATTGCAGTTCAGCCAGGGTATCCCATTGGACAAAGCATTCAGTCAGGCGCGTCCGCCCATCTGGGACAAGCGCAAGCCGTTGATGAGCAAAGCCCTGCAACGCCACTCCGCGCGACGCTGGGGTCAACTGTTGATGGACGCTCAACACATCGACGCTCAAATCAAAGGCCAGGCGGCGGGCTCAGTCTGGAGTAGCCTAAGCCGGCTGGCCCTGCTGATGGCAGGCCAGCGGTTGGCTCTGCCCTCGGAATAGTGGCCCACGGGACTACCTGCCAAATCCGCCAGACCTGCTATCTTCAGGCCCTCCACCTTCCTGTAGGAGCCGGCTTGCTGGCGAAACGGCTTCTTGCCTCACTCAGGTGTACCTGAAAGGTCGCGTTCGCCAGCAAGCCGGCTCCTACAGTTTGAATCGTGAATAAGCCGGCATAGCGACACGAGCAAATACTTGATAGCTCAGGTCAATTGGACACCCGCCCCGGTCTGGCAGATTATCTCCCCCGCTTCACTTCACTACTTGAGCGAGAACGCCATGAGCAAAGCCAAAAAGCGGCCGAACAAGGCCAAATCCATCATCGCCCAGCCATTGTTCCGCAGCCGTCAGGAACAACCCGGCAAGGGCAAAGGCAGCTACCGCCGCGAAGCCTTCCAGTCTAAAAGCTGGGAGGCTTCTTCCGTTATGGCGGCTTGAAAACACTGCGTTACCTGTCTGGCCCCCCATCGACTGGGCCGGCATGTTAAGGTCTGCACCTTACGGTTTATACCTGTGGACCCCAGAATGCTCCCAAGCTTTCCCCGTCGCTGGCACCTTCGCCAGTTGATCGCCGCTTCCAGCCTCTTCGCGCTGGTGGCCTGTGCCGAGCAGCCTACCGCTGCAGTTGCCACCCCTCTTCAGTCCGCGCCCGCGGCACAAATCGTCAAGAGCCTGCCCGCGCCCTCAGGTGCCGTCGCGCAACCTGATGACGGCAATTTCGAAATCCAGCCGGCCATGAGTTTCAGTGAATGGCAAAGCCAGTTCCGCGCTCAGGCGCTGAGCGCCGGCGTGCGGCCGGACGTGTTCGATAAAGCCTTCATCGGCGTCACCCCTGACATGAGCGTGGTCAAGGCCGATCGCAGCCAACCTGAATTCAGCCGCCCCGTGTGGGAATACCTGGACGGCGCGATGTCAGCAGTGCGTGTGCGCAAGGGGCAGGCGCTGCTAAGCCAATACGCTGACTCGCTGAGCGCTATCGAGCAGCGCTACGGTGTTGATCGTCAGGCACTGGTGGCCGTATGGGGCATGGAGAGCAGCTTTGGCCAGTTCCAGGGCACGCAGTCGGTGATTCGCTCCCTGGCAACGCTCGCCTATGAGGGACGTCGCCCACAGTTCGCGCAGGACCAATTGATCGCCGCCTTGCAGATCATCCAGCATGGCGATATCGATGCGCCGAGCATGCTGGGTTCCTGGGCCGGGGCGATGGGCCAGACCCAGTTCATCCCCACCACTTACAACACCCACGCCGTCGACTTCGACGGAGACGGTCGCCGGGACATCTGGAACTCCCCGGCCGATGCCCTCGCGTCCACCGCTCACTACCTGCAAAGCTCAGGCTGGCAGAAAGGCCAGCCCTGGGGGTTTGAGGTGCAACTGGCGCAGGGTTTTGATTACGCACTCGCGGATGCCTCAACCCGAAAACCCATCGGCGAATGGCAACAACTGGGGCTGAAATTGCCAAACGGGTCAGCGCTGCCGACCAATCTCTTGCAGCAACAGGCGGCCCTGTTGCTGCCTGCGGGCTATAAAGGCCCGGCATTTCTGGTGATGGATAACTTCCGCGCCATCCTCAAGTACAACAACTCTTCGTCCTATGCGCTGGCAATCGGGCTGTTGTCGGAGCGTTTTACGGGCGGTGGTTACGTGCAAGGAGATTGGCCGCGGGGCGATCGTCCGTTGAGCCGATCCGAACGCATCGAGCTGCAGACGCTGCTCTCGGCCCGACAGTACGACGCAGGCGCCCCTGACGGGATCATCGGCGCCAACACGCGCAAGGCGATTCGCAGCGCGCAGCAATCCTTTGGCTGGCCCGCGGACGGTTATCCGACGCAGGAACTGCTGGAGCATCTGCGCAAGCCGTGACGCAGCGTTCAGCGACGCCCTCCAGCCCGATACAGCCCTCCCCTCACGGTGGGTGGTTTGCCAATAGCGATCAACTGTAGGAGCGCGCTTGCCCGCGAAAAATTGGCAGGCCTCCAAAGATGTGTCGGCTGTACCGGCCATTCGCGGGCAAGCGCGCTCCTACACCTTGCGGCGTCGTTGAGGCAGTGCATGGCACAAACCGTGTGGCGGGGGAAGATTACCGATGCGGGTCGTGAGTCTCCGAATGCAACGATGCATTCGAGCGCGGAAACACACACCCGTAGGAGCCGGCTTGCTGGCGAACGCGTCCGATGAATGACGACGGGCTCGACTGGCAAACCGCATTTGCCAGCAAGCCGGCTCCTACAGAATGCGTATGCCGTTAGGGCGATGCATGTTCGCCACACCGCCGTGAACGTAACGCATAAAAAAGGCCGGATATTTCTATCCGGCCCTTTTTCCATATCGCATAAAAAAAGCAGTGATCAGCTCGCGGTGAGCAACGACTTCACCAGCTTGGCCTGCTCGTCTGCGTGGTACGACGAGCGGACCAGAGGGCCGGAGGCTACGTTTTTGAAACCCATCTTGTAACCTTCTTCGGCGAACCAGGCGAAGGTGTCCGGGTGTACGAAGCGCTGAACCGGCAAGTGATTGCGGGACGGCTGCAGGTACTGACCCAGCGTCAGCATGTCGATGTTGTGCTCGCGCATGCGCTGCATGACTTCGATCACTTCTTCGTCGGTCTCGCCCAATCCAAGCATCAAACCGGACTTTGTCGGCACGTGCGGGACCATTTCCTTGAAACGCTTGAGCAGAGTCAGCGACCACTGGTAGTCCGAACCCGGACGTGCGGCCTTGTACAGACGCGGCACGGTTTCAAGATTGTGGTTAAACACGTCTGGCGGCGTCGCAGCGGTGATCTCCAGCGCGATGTCCATGCGGCCGCGGTAGTCCGGCACCAGGGTTTCCAGCTGCACATTCGGGGACAGCGCGCGAATCTCGCGGATGCAGTCGGCGAAATGCTGAGCACCGCCGTCGCGCAGGTCGTCACGGTCGACGGAGGTGATCACTACGTACTTGAGTTTCAGGTCAGCGATGGCAACGGCGAGGTTCTTCGGCTCGTCAACATCCAGCGCTTTCGGACGGCCATGACCGACGTCGCAGAATGGGCAGCGACGGGTGCAGATGTCGCCCATGATCATGAACGTCGCAGTGCCGCCGGAGAAGCATTCGCCCAGGTTCGGGCAGGAAGCTTCTTCACAAACGCTGTGCAGCTTGTGCTTGCGCAACAGCGCCTTGATGCGGTCGACCTCAGGCGAAACCGGGATGCGCACGCGAATCCAGTCCGGCTTCTTCGGCAGGTCCACCGTCGGGATGATCTTCACCGGGATGCGCGCGACTTTTTCCGCGCCGCGCAGCTTCACGCCGGCTTCCACCTTAGGACGCGCCACACGCTCAGGCGTGGCAACGTTCACCGTCGGGATCAGGGTTTGTACGGCATTCTCTGTATTCACGGCAGTGTCAGCTGCCTCATACGCAGTAGTCATATCAATCGATTCCGCCCGTTAGGGTCGTCTGCTCAGCGTAGTCGAGGTGTTTGACGAGCTGCGCACGCAGCCGGGCACTAACCTCGGCAAATTCAATCGGACCTGCCTGTTCACGCAGCTGGGTCATTGCCAGCCCCGCATACCCGCAGGGATTAATCCGTTTAAAAGGGTCCAGATCCATATCGACGTTCAGCGCAAGGCCGTGAAATGAACAGCCGTTGCGAATGCGCAGCCCCAGCGAGGCGATCTTGGCGCCGTCTACATAAACCCCTGGTGCATCAGCCTTGGCTGCGGCATCGACCCCATAACCTGCCAGCAGGTCGATCAGGCTGCGCTCGATCCGGGTGACCAGTTCTCGAACCCCAAAGCCCAGACGGCGCACGTCCAGCAGCAGATAGGCAACCAGTTGGCCGGGACCATGATAAGTCACTTGGCCGCCGCGATCGACCTGCACGACCGGGATATCTCCCGGCAGCAGCAAGTGCTCGGGTTTACCGGACTGCCCCTGAGTGAACACCGGTGGGTGCTGCACCAGCCAGACCTCATCGGCGGTCTCGCGCGTGCGGCCGTCGGTGAAGCGCTTCATGGCCTGCCAGGTGGGCTCGTAGTCGGCCAGTCCGAGGTCACGAACGCCCAGAACCGCGCCCATCACAACACCATATGGACGAAGCCGGTGGCGCGCAATTCACTGTTGATGTCATAGAGCTGATCTTGCCCAGTGGCAATGATGTGCAGCTGGACGGTGGTGTACTTGCCGTTGCTGCTCTGGCGCTCGGCCAGGGATTTCATGTCCACGGTCGCGTGCTTCTCGACGATCTCGATGACCTTGTCTTTGAAGCCCACACCCGTGTCACCGATGATCTTGATGGGATAGTCGGCGCAGGGAAATTCGATTTTTGGCGCTTTTACTTCGGAATCTGTCATGGCGGTAACGGCCTCGTAAGCCGGAAAACGGACAGGCCCCCGGCGCGTTCGGCGACGGGGGCGTACGGAGCAACGGTCAGCGAGCGATCAAGGGTTGATCAGTTGAACAGACCGTAGAAGAACAGGCGGATGCTATCCCACAGGCGACGGAAGATACCACCCTCCTCGACGCCGTCCAGAGCGATCAGGTTGGCGCTGTGTACGACTTTGTCGTCCAGTTTCACATCAACCTTGCCGATGACGTCGCCCTTGGCGATCGGTGCAACCAGCTGTGGATTCATGGTCATGCTGGCTGCCAGCTTCTTCAGCTCGCCTTTAGGCATGGTCATGGTCAGGTCTTCAGCTAGACCGGCCTTGACTTGACGCTCGGTGCCTTTCCAGACAGGCGCCTGAGCCAGCTCGGTGCCTTTCTGATAGAAGGTCTGGGTTTCGAAGAAACGGAAACCGTAGGTCAGCAGCTTCTGCGTTTCGGCAGCGCGAGCCTGCTCGCTGTTGGTACCAAACACAACGGCGATCAGACGCATGCCGTCACGAACGGCCGAGGACACCATGCAGTAGCCGGCTTCTTCGGTGTGACCGGTTTTCAGACCGTCGACGGTCTTGTCACGCCACAACAGCAGGTTGCGGTTCGGCTGTTTGATGCCGTTCCAGAAGAACTCTTTCTGCGAGTAGATCGCGTAGTGAGCCGGGTCTTCATGGATGATCGCGCGCGCCAGCAGGGCCATGTCATGGGCTGTGGCGTAGTGATCGGGGTTCGGCAGGCCGGTCGGGTTCATGAAGTGGCTGTTGACCATGCCCAGGTCGGCAGCGGTCTTGTTCATCAGGTCGGCGAACGCGTCTTCGCTGCCGGCGATGTGCTCGGAGAGCGCGACGCTGGCATCGTTGCCGGACTGAATGATGATGCCGTGCAGCAAGTCACTGACCGTGACCTGGCTGCCGACTTTGATGAACATCCGCGAACCGCCGGTACGCCAGGCGTTCTCGCTCACGGTCACCGGGTCGTTTTCACCGATCTGGCCGCGGCGGATTTCCAGCGTGGCGATGTAAGCGGTCATCAGCTTGGTCAGACTGGCCGGTGGCAGGCGCTGGTCGCCATTGTTTTCGACCAGAACGTTGCCACTGTTGGCATCCATCAGCACATAAGCCTTGGCAGCCAGTTGCGGTGGCGATGGCGTCATCTGTTCTGCCGCAAACACGGCAGGCGCGGTGAATAGCGGGATAAGCAGGCAAAGGCGTTTTGCAAAGCTGGTGATGTTCATCCGTCTCTCGAAAATGCTAATGGGCAAACATGCCCTTGCGGGCAAAGCGGGTGCCGGGCTACCCCGGCAAACGGGCTAACATTCTACAGAACGTGCCGTGAAAAGCTGCTGACAACGTCAAGCGCGGGCGGCAAGTCGTCGGTCAGGTAACGAAATCGGCCCCAGATGCGGGGCGCGAGTCGCTGATAAAGCGTTACTGGTCCGACGTCACAACGCTTGGAGAGCCGAGATTGGCCGACCTCACGCTGTTTTGCAGCTGCTGGGCTTCACCCGGCGTGTCGACCGGTCCCATCCGCACGCGATAAAGCGTCTGTTGATTGCGTGCGATCGAACTCACGAACACCGGCGCCCTGACCATCCCGCTCAATTTCGACCTCAGGAGTTCCGCAGCGTCCGGGTTGGCGAAGGCTCCCACTTGGAGAAACAGCCCAGACGCTGGTCCTGAAGCGTTTTTTTTTGCGTCAATCGGCACGGGCGTTACCGGCGCAGCGTGCTGCTGAGGCGGCGGTGTCCATTGTTCGATCGTACCCGCCGAAGCGGTGATCACCGGGGCCGCCGGTTGAACCTGGCGCGGCGGCGTGTTGCTGGCCACCTGCGGCTGATCAAGCATCAGCGGCGCCGGCTTGCCGCGCTGAGCCCAGTACTGAGAAGGGTCTATGCCCTCGACTTTCACCCGCGCGGTGCCGGTTTCGGCATAACCGAGCTTCTTCGCAGCGGCATAGGACAAGTCGATGATGCGATCCGAATAGAACGGGCCGCGGTCGTTGACGCGCAGAATCACCGTGCGGTTGTTGTCCAGGTTGGTCACGCGGACATAGCTGGGCAGCGGCAGGGTCTTGTGTGCCGCACTCATGCCGTAGAGGTCATAGACCTCACCGTTGGCGGTGTTCTGACCGTGGAATTTAGTGCCATACCAGGAAGCCGTTCCGGTCTGGGCATAGGTCCGGGAATCACTGAGCGGAAAGTACGTCTTGCCCAGCACCGTGTAGGGGTTGGCCTTGTAAGGCCCCGTGTGCAGGGTCGGAACGGCGTCGGGGATGCGCGAGACATCGACGTCCCACCAGGGCGCGCCGTCTTTGTGTGCTCGGTTGATGTCCAGCCCCGGCTGCGAACGAATCACGTTGCCTTGCTTCTGAGTGGTCGTCGGGCGGCTGGTTGAGCAACTGACGACCAGCAGGGTCAGTGCCGCGAAGGCCATCAGCTTCAATGGTTGTTGCATCGGCAGTGACCGCATTACTTGACGTCCCGGGCTTTAACAAGCATTTCAGACAGCTGATGCACGGCCATGGCGTACATCACGCTGCGGTTGTAACGCGTGATCGCGTAAAAATTCTTCAGGCCCATCCAGTACTCGGGGCCTTTGTCGCCATCGAGGCGAAACGCCGTGACCGGCATGTCATCGCGCAGTGCATCATGACTCGCCCAGCCCAACGCTCGCAACTCCCCGACGTTTTTCACCGGATCGATGCCGGGGCTCAAGCCCTCATCGACGCGCTCGCCGCGCACGTCCGCGCGACTGACAACCGGCTCGCCGGCCACCCAGCCGTGACGTTTGAAATAGCTGGCCACGCTGCCAATCGCATCGTCCGGGTCATTCCAGATATTGATGTGGCCGTCGCCGTCGAAGTCCACGGCGTAGGCGCGAAAACTGCTTGGCATGAACTGGGGCAAGCCCATGGCACCAGCGTACGAGCCTTTGAGGGTCAGCGGATCGACCTGCTGCTCACGCGACAGCAGCAGGAACTCGCGCAGTTCCTTGCGAAAGAAATCGGCGCGCTGGGGATAGTCGAACGCCAGGGTCGACAATGCGTCCATTACCCGGTAATTACCGGTATTGCGGCCGAAAAATGTCTCAACGCCGATGATCGAGACGATCACCTGAGCCGGCACGCCGTACTCTTGCTCGGCGCGCGTCAGGGCCGCTTCGTGCTGGCGCCAGAAGTCCACGCCGCGCGCCACTCGTGCGTCGGTAAGGAACATTGGCCGGTAATCCTTCCACGGTTTGACCCGCTCGGCCGGCCTCGAAATCGCATCGAGGATCGCCTGCTTACGCTGGACATCGCGAAAAACATCGATCAGTTGCTCGCCCGCAAAACCATAATCGCGGGTCATTTCACTGACGAACTGGGCGACTTGAGGAGAGCCGTCATAGTCACCGGCAAGTGATTCCTGCACTGAGCCGAAGATGCCCATCAGACCGACCAGCGGCGCATATCGAGCAGCCCAGCCACGCACTACTTGCATTGAGTTCTTCACCTTAATCAAACCTGAGCGATCCATTTGCGATGCGTGTGGATCGACATCAAAACACCAAACGCTGACAGCAGCGTCACCAGCGAAGTTCCGCCGTAGCTAATGAAGGGCAACGGCACGCCTACCACCGGCAGCAGACCGCTGACCATACCGATATTGACGAAAACGTAAACAAAAAAGGTCATGGTCAGGCTGCCCGCGAGCAGCTTGCCGTAGAGGGTCTGCGCCTGGGCGGTGATGACCAGCCCGCGACCGATCAACAACAGGTAGATAAGCAGCAGCGCGCAAATGCCTACCAGACCGAACTCCTCGCCAAGCACGGCAATGATGAAGTCGGTATGGCTTTCAGGCAGGAAGTCCAGGTGCGACTGGGTGCCCATGAGCCAGCCCTTGCCGAACACGCCGCCAGAGCCGATCGCCGCCTTGGACTGAATGATGTTCCAGCCGGTGCCGAGCGGGTCGCTCTCCGGGTCGAGGAACGTCAGGATCCGCTGCTTCTGGTAGTCGTGCATGAAGAAAAACCACATCGCAACCGCGACTGGCACCGCCGCGGCCACCACGCCGATGATCCAGCGCCAGCGCAGGCCGGCCATGAACAACACAAATGTGCCTGACGCCAGAATCAGCAGCGAGGTGCCGAGGTCCGGCTGGCGCACGATCAGAATGAACGGCAGCCCGATCAGGCCGAGGCTGACCGCCACATGCTTGAGGTGCGGCGGCAAGGTGCGCTTGGACAGGTACCAGGCGATGGTCGCTGGCATGATGATCTTCATGAATTCCGACGGCTGGAAGCGAATGACCCCGGGAATGTTGATCCAGCGCGTGGCGCCCATGGCGTTGTGCCCCATGACGTCTACCGCCACCAGCAGCAATACGCCGATCACATAGGCGGCGGGCACCCAGCGGGCCATGAATCTGGGTTCGAGCTGCGCGATGACGAACATCGACACCAGGCCGATACCGAAAGAAGTGGCTTGCTTGATCAGCAGGTCCCAGCTTTTGCCGCTGGCCGAATACAGCACGAACAGACTGCCCGCCGCCAACGTCAGCAGCAGGATCAGCAGCGGGCCATCAACGTGGATTTTCTGAAGGAACGTGGCGCGACGGCGCATCACATCTTCGCTGGACAGGATGCGGTCGAAATTACTCTTCACGGGCCGCGGTCTCCGGAGGCTGTGCATTGCTGGCGTATTCGGGTTTCAAGTGCCCCTGGGGGTCGAGCAGCCAGGCGTCCATGACCTGCCGCACCACTGGCGCAGCCACGCCCGAGCCCGACTCACCGTTCTCGATCATGACCGCAACGACGATCTTCGGGCTGTCGGCCGGCGCGAAGCCGACGAACAAGGCATGGTCGCGATGGCGTTCCTGGACCTTCGAGCGGTCGTACTTCTCGCCCTGCCGAATCGCGACGACCTGCGCCGTGCCACTCTTCCCGGCAATGCGGTACTGCGCGCCGATGGCAGCCTTGCGGGCGGTACCGCGCGCGCCATGCATGACCTGTTGCATGCCGTGGTTGACCTTGCCCCAGTCAGACGGATCACGCAGCACGATGTCCGGCATCGGGTTTTCGTCCACAGGCTTCTGCCCTTCAACGGTCTTGGCCAGATGGGGACGATTCCATTTCCCTTTGTTCGCCACCAGCGCAGTGGCCTGGGCCAGTTGCAACGGTGTGGCCTGCATGTAGCCCTGGCCGATGCCCAGAATCAGCGTCTCGCCGGGGAACCATGCCTGGCGGCGGGTGACGCGCTTCCAGTCGCGGGAAGGCATCAAACCGGGTGACTCTTCAAACATGTCCAGCGAGACCTTTTGGCCGATGCCGAACTTGTTCAGGTACGCCGAAAGCCGGTCGATCCCGACCTTGTGCGCCAGGTCGTAGAAGTAGGTGTCGTTAGAACGCATGATGGCCGTGTCCAGGTCCACCCAGCCATCGCCTGTGCGGTTCCAGTTGCGGTATTTGTGATCGTAGTTGGGCAGCATGTAGTAGCCGGGGTCGAAGACCCGCGTGCTCGCCGTCACCACGCCCGTGTCGAGACCTGCGATGGCCACGGCGGGTTTGATGGTCGAGCCCGGCGGGTAGAGCCCCCGCAAAATGCGGTTGAACAGCGGCCGATCAACCGAATCGCGCAATTCGGAATACGCTTTGAAGCTGATGCCCGTGACGAACAGGTTCGGGTCGAAGCTTGGCTGGCTGACCATCGCCAGCACCTCGCCGGTGTTCGGGTCCAGCGCCACCACCGCGCCGCGACGCCCTGCCAGTGCAGCTTCGGCCGCTTCCTGCAGCTGAATGTCGAGGCTCAGGACGATGTCCTTGCCGGGTACTGGATCCGTCCGTTTAAGCACGCGCAGGACGCGGCCGCGGGCGTTGGTTTCGACCTCTTCGTAGCCCACCTGGCCGTGCAGCTCGGGCTCGTAGAAGCGCTCGATGCCGGTCTTGCCCATGTGGTGAGTGCCGCTGTAGTTCACCGGATCGAGACTCTTCAGCTCTTTCTCGTTGATTCGGCCCATATACCCCACCGAATGCGCGAAGTGCTCGCCTTGAGGGTAATGACGAACCAGCTGCGCGACCACTTCGACGCCCGGCAGGCGGAACTGGTTAACGGCAATACGGGCGATCTGTTCTTCGGTGAGCTCGAACAGGATCGGGACTGGCTCGAACGGTCGTCGCCCCTGCTTCATGCGCTTTTCAAAAATGATCCGGTCGTCAGGCGTCAGTTCAAGCACCTGGACGATGGTGTCCAGCACCTGCGTCCAGTCACCGGAACGCTCGCGCGTCATGCTCAGGCTGAAGCTGGGCCGGTTGTCGGCGATCACTACGCCGTTACGGTCGTAGATCAACCCGCGGCTCGGCGGGATCGGCTGCACGTGAACGCGGTTGTTCTCCGACAGCGTCGAGTGGTAGTCGTACTGGATGACCTGAAGGAAATACAGCCGCGCAACCAATACGCAGATCAGCACGACGACCGCGACTGCACCGACCACGACTCGGCTGCGCACCAGGCGTGCGTCCTTTTCGTGGTCTTTCAGGCGGATCGGCTGAGACATTTAGGGCAGGTTCACAGTGAAGGCAGCGGCGCTACTTGTGATAAGGGTGACCGGACAGCACGGTCCAGGCACGATAAATCTGCTCACCGATGAGAATGCGCACCAACGGGTGCGGCAAGGTCAACGGCGATAACGACCAGCGCTGCTCGGCCCGGGCACAGACTTCCGGGGCCAGCCCTTCCGGACCGCCCACCATCAGGTTGACCGTGCGCGAATCCAGGCGCCAGCGATCAAGCTCGCCCGCCAGTTGCTCGGTGCTCCATGGCTTGCCGTGCACCTCAAGCGTGACGATCCGCTCACCCGGCTGCACTTTCGCCAGCATGGCCTCGCCTTCCTGACGGATGAGGCGTGCCACGTCGGCGTTCTTGCCACGGGTGTTGAGCGGAATTTCCACCAGTTCCAGCGCCAACTCGGACGGTAGACGCTTGGCATATTCGTGCCAGCCTTCTTCCACCCACTTGGGCATGCGGGAACCAACAGCGATCAGTCGCAGACGCACGAGGAAGCCTTATGCCTGGCCTTTGTTCAGCTTGTCGAAATGCTCGTGGGCATTTTCCGGGCTGTGGTGTGCGGCGCTGGCCGAACGGCTTTGCTCGGCACCGGCCCACAGGCGCTCAAGGTCGTAAAACTGACGGGCAGACGCGGTCATCATGTGAACGATGGCGATGTCCAGGTCCAGCAGCACCCAGTCGCTGTCGCCCTTGCCTTCTTCGCCCAGCGGCTTGAGACCCTGCTTCTTGACCTCTTCACGCACCTTGTCGAGCATGGCGTTGATCTGGCGATTGGAGGTACCGGTGGCGATGACCATGTAATCGGTGATGCTCTGCTTGTCGCGCACGTCCAGCACCTGGATATCCTGGGCCTTGACGTCTTCCAGTGCAGCTTTGATCACTTCGATGATTGGGTTTACAGCAGCTTTTTCAGTCATATAAAACTCTTTTCAACTCGTATGTTTGGGTGCTTCTTCGCGCGCTTGGCTGCGTCGAAACACACCTTCAGTTCAGCGCCCGGTAAAGCCCGTGCGCCTCTATGTAGGCCAGTACCGCGTCTGGCACCAGAAAACGTACCGACTTACCGCTGGCCAGCAGTTGACGGATCTGGGTGGCAGACACCGAAAGCGGCGTCTGCCAGACGAACGTAATCTTTCCGCCCGGCCCCTTGAGGGCCTTTGGATCACTGACGGCGCGTCCCGCGAGCAGGTTACGCATCGCATCGGGGGACTCGCTGTCGGCGTCCGGGCGTTGCAGCACCACGATGTGGCAGTGCTCCAGCAATTCTTCCCAACGATGCCATGAGGGCAGCCCGCAAAAGGCGTCCCACCCGAGCAATAAAAATAGCTGGTCATCGGCGGCCAGTTCGGCGCGCATCGATTCCAGCGTGTCGATCGTGTACGACGGCTTGTCGCGCAACAGCTCGCGATCGTCGACCGTCAGCGGCGGCACTCCATCAACTGCGCACTGCACCATGGCCAGCCGGTCCTGCGCCGAGACGCTGGGCGTGTCGCGATGCGGCGGCCGCGCACTGGGCGTCAGGCGCAGCTCATCGAGCTCCAGCAACGCAGCGACTTCCAGTGCGCCACGCAAGTGGCCAATATGCACCGGGTCAAATGTGCCGCCCAGTATCCCGACACGCTTAGGCGCACTGGCTGTGTTCAGCGGGACTGCAGCCGATTGAGCCATTGCCTGCGCGCTGTTGCCCGAAGGCTGACCGACGTCGGCCAAGTCAGACCGGCCCCTGTCCGCGCAGCTGAGTGCCATCGCCAACGACGATGTATTTCTCGCAGGTCAGGCCTTCGAGGCCAACCGGGCCGCGCGCGTGAATCTTGTCGGTCGAGATGCCGATTTCGGCGCCCAGGCCGTACTCGAAGCCGTCGGCGAAGCTTGTAGGTGCATTGACCATCACTGAACTCGAGTCGACCTCGGCCATGAACCGGCGGGTCTGGGCTTGAGAGTCCGAGATAATCGCGTCGCTGTGGTGCGAACCGTAGTGGTTGATGTGCTCGATGGCCTGATCCAGCCCCGTGACGATGCGGATCGAGAGAATCGGCGCCAGGTATTCGGTGTGCCAGTCTTCTTCGGTGGCCGGCAAAGCGTCGATCAGTTCGCGGGTGCGTTCGCAACCGCGCAACTCAACGCCTTTCTCGCGAAATTGCGCGGCCATTGACGGCAGGAAATCCACAGCGACTGCCTGATCTACCAGCAGGGTTTCCATCGCGCCGCAGATGCCGTACCGGTAGGTCTTGGCGTTGAAGCTGATGCGCTGGGCGGCGGCCAGGTCGGCGTGGGCACTGACATAGACGTGGCAAATGCCGTCCAGGTGTTTAATGACCGGGACTCTGGCGTCGCGGCTGACGCGCTCGATCAGGCCCTTGCCGCCACGCGGGACGATGACGTCCACGTACTCCGGCATGGTGATCAGCGCACCCACGGCAGCGCGGTCGGTGGTTTCGACGACTTGCACGACGGCAGCCGGCAAACCGGCTTCGTCCAGGCCGCGCTGGATGCAGGCGGCGATGGCGCGGTTGGAATGAATGGCCTCGGAGCCGCCCCGCAGAATGGTGGCGTTGCCGGATTTGAGACAGAGGCTGGCGGCGTCGATGGTCACGTTGGGGCGCGACTCGTAGATGATGCCCACCACGCCCAGCGGCACGCGCATTTTGCCGACCTGAATGCCTGATGGCTGGAAGTTCATGTCCCGCAGGGTACCGATGGGGTCCGGCAGGCTGGCGACCTGACGCAGGCCGGCGATCATGCTGTCGATACGTGCCGGGGTCAGGGAGAGACGTTCGAGCAGAGCGGGTTCGAGACCATTGGCGCGGCCGGCAGCGAGATCCTGCTCGTTGGCAGCGGTCAGCTCGGCGCGAGAAGCATCCAGCGCGGCAGCCGTGGCTGCCAGGGCGCGGTTCTTCTGCGCAGTGCTGGCGCGGCCGATGACGCGCGAGGCTTCGCGTGCGGCGCGACCCAGACGGGTCATGTAGTCAAGAACGGACTCAGTCATGGTCTCGGGGGTCTTGGCAAATGGGAAAGCGGCGGATTATAGCTGTCGGGCGTGCCGAACGACAGCGGCGACGGGCGGATGGTCGGAATAAGGCGGTTTTTCATGAGTTGAACGTCTCCCAACACAGGCAAGGCCCTGATGCTGGCTGGGGGTTTAGGCGCAGGAGCGCGCTTGCCCGCGAAAAAACTTGCTGCCGCCGAAGATTTGTCGGCCGCATGCTGCGTAGCAAAGATGTGTCGGCTGTACCTGCTCCATCGGGCATTGGCGGCGAGCCAATGACGGATTGGGTGCTGCCACTGTTTTTCGCGGGCAAGCGCGCTCCTACATGTCGGCCGCTAGCCCGCACTCATCCAGCCGCATGGGGATTGCCCGGTAATTCGCAGGGTGTGCTGCTGAATGAACGACTCGGTCATCTGCAGGAGGTGCTGCTGAATGAAAACGGTCGGCTGTAGGAGCGCGCTTGCCCGCGAAAAATCTTGCTGCCGCCGAAGATGTGTCGGCCGCATGCTGCGTAGCAAAGATGTGTCGGCTGTACCTGCTCCATCGGGCATTGGCGGCGAGCCAATGACGAATCGGGTGCTGGCACTACCTTTCGCGGGCAAGCGCGCTCCTACATGTCGACCGTAAGCCCGCACTCATCCAGCCGCATCGGGATTGCCCGGTAATTCGCAGGGTGTGCTGCTGAATGAACGACTCGGTCATCTGCAGGAGGTGCTGCTGAATGAAAGCGGTCAGCTGTAGGAGCGCGCTTGCCCGCGAAAAATCTTGCTGCCGCCCAAGATGTGTCGGCTGCATGCTGCGTAGCAAAGATGTGTCGGCTGTACCTGCTCCCTCGGGCATTGGCGGCGAGCCAGTAACGGATTGGGTGCTGGCACTGTTTTTCGCGGGCAAGCGCGCTCCTACATGTCGACCGTAAGCCCGCACTCATCCAGCAGCATGGGGATTGCCCTGTGATTCGCAGGGTGTGCTGCTGAATGAACGACTCGGTCATCTGCAGGAGGTGCTGCTGAATGAAAACGGTCGGCTGTAGGAGCGCGCTTGCCCGCGAAAAATCTTGCTGCCGCCGAAGATGTGCCGGATGCATGCTGCGTAGCGAAGATGTGTCGGCTGTACCTGCTCCATCGGGCATTGGCGGCGAGCCAGTGACGGATTGGGTGCTGGCACTGTTTTTCGCGGGCAAGCGCGCTCCTACACATCGGCCGTTGGCCCGCACTGATTCCTCAGCCTGCCCTCAGCCATTCAGCTCCAATTAAGGCCGATGTTGATATGATCGCGGTCCATTCACTGACCGCCTTTGTCCATGCCCGACTCTACGCCCACCCCAACAGCCCGCGCGCTGCCGGACAGTTTCTTCCATCGTGATGCGCAGACGCTTGCCCGCGACCTGCTCGGCAAGGTCATACGGCACAAGGTCGGCGATTTGTGGTTGTCGGCGCGGATCATTGAGACGGAAGCGTATTACGTTTCTGAAAAGGGCAGCCACTCTTCCCTCGGCTACACGGAGAAACGCAAGGCGCTGTTTCTGGAGGGCGGGCACATTTATATGTATTACGCCCGCGGCGGCGACTCGATCAACTTCAGTGCCGAAGGTCCGGGCAATGCCGTGTTGATCAAATCGGGCTACCCGTGGGTCGATGCCGTATCCGATGAAAACGCCCTGGCCCAGATGCTCCTCAACAACCCTGACGCCAGTGGCAACGTGCGCCCGCCCGAGCGGCTGTGCGCAGGGCAAACCTTGCTGTGCAAAGCGCTGGGCCTGAAAGTGCCGATGTGGGACGCCAAGCGCTTCGATGAAGAGCAACTGTTTGTCGAAGACGTCGGTCAGCGGCCGCCACGCATTATCCAGACGACGCGCCTCGGCATTCCTGCCGGTCGCGACGAACACCTGATGTACCGATTCGTTGACGCCGCTTATGCAAGGTTCTGCACACGGAACCCGGTCAGACGCGGTCAAGTCGAAGGACGCGACTACATCCTCATCGAGCAAGGAAACTAAATTCATGGGCGCTTGGCTCGACAGCATCACCTCCTGGCTAGGCGCCAATCCCTCATGGCTGGGCGCGGCGGTTTTCATCGTCGCGTTCATTGAATGCCTGGCCATCGCCGGCATCGTTGTCCCTGGCACCGTCTTGCTTTTCGCCATCGCCGCCTTGGCCGGCAGCGGTGTGCTGCCGCTCAGTGAAGCGCTGCTGTTGGGTTTTCTGGGCGGCATCCTGGGCGATCTGGTGTCGTACTTTCTGGGCAGGCGCTTTCATCAGAACATCCGCCAGTTGCCCGGCCTTCGCAATCATCCGGAATGGATCGGCGGCGCCGAAACCTACTTCCAGCGCTACGGGATCGCCAGCCTGCTGGTCGGCCGCTTTATCGGCCCGCTGCGGCCGATGCTGCCCATGGTCGCCGGCATGTGCGACATGCCATTTGTGCGCTTTGCCGGTGTCAGCCTGATCGCCGCTGCCGGTTGGTCAGTGGTCTACATCCTGCCGGGCTGGGCCACCGGTGCGGCCATCCGCCTGCCGTTGCCCGAAAATTTCTGGCCACAAGCGGCCGTGGTCGGCGGAGGCCTGGCGCTCCTGCTGGGCATCAGTGTCCAGGCCAGCCTGAGGCACAAACCGTACGCGACCAAACTCATCGCGCTGACGGCGTTCATCCTGCTGGGCTGTGTGTTTCTCGGCTGGCCGTACCTCGCCGATTTCGACCAGGGCATCATGACGGTGGTGCAGGCAAGCCGGAGTGCGGCTGCCGAGAACTTTGTGGTGATGGTGACGGGGTTGGGAGACTTCCGGACGCAGTTCTGCGCGGCCGCTCTGCTGACGGTGCTGCTCCTTGTCACACGCCGGTGGCGCCACGCGATATTCGTTGTGGGCACAGCCTTGGGCGCTGCGCTGATCAATCAGAGCATGAAATACACCTTCGCTCGCGCCCGGCCAGAGGTCCTGACCGAACCACTGGCCACCTACAGCATGCCCAGCGGGCATGCCTCGGCATCGTTTGCGCTGTTCATGGCACTGGCGGTGCTTGCGGGTCGCGGGCAACCGGTGCGACTGCGACTGACCTGGCTGTTGCTGGGCGCAATCCCGGCATTGGCGATCGCCATGTCACGGGTGTATCTGGGCGTGCATTGGCCGACGGATGTGACGGCGGGCATGTTGCTGGCGTTCTTCACCTGCGCGGCGAGCCTTGCCTTCGTGCAGAACAAAAAGCCACTGGAAGCGCTGCCGATCAAGGTGTGGTGGCTAGTGCTGCCGGCGATGGTCGCGCTGTTTGGTGGCTTCGGCTTGCACTCATTCCCTCACGGATTGATCCGCTATCAGTATTGAGACGCCCTGAGCCAAGGGGCGATGGGCAGCTTCACGCCGCGCTCCCTTCAGGTAAACGCCTGACACGGCGTCAGGCCTGCATGTCGCCCTGCATCTCGTCCAGCAGGTCCTGAATCGCGTCGAGCCGCTCTTCGGCGTCTTCGATCTCCAGCAACTCGATTTTGTCTTCTTCGGCAAACGGCAGCAGGTAGGCCAGTTGATTGGCCAACGAATGCTGACCGCTGGCCGTCAGGCCCATGTTCAGGGCTGCCACCATCGGGTGCTCGGCCAATGCGGCAAGCAGCGCGACCAGGTCGTCGTCCTCCTCCTGCAACGGTTGCTCCTGCGGGTCATCGAGCCACTCGACCTCACCGATCAACAGGTTATCGCGCTGGGTGCTGTAGTCCTTGACCCGAAAGCGCCGAGCGCCCACGACGCGAATCCCGAGCAGGCCGTTGTCCTGCTTCTCGAAATCGGTGACCCGCGCTTCGCAGCCGATCATCGAGAAACCGTCCGGTACCTCGCCCGTCTCGCTGCCTTCGGTGATACAGACCACGCCAAAGCCTTCGCCCTGCTTCATGCAGCGGCCAATCATGTCGAGGTAGCGCGCCTCGAATATCTGCAGATCCAGCACGCACCCGGGGAACAGCACGGCATTGAGTGGAAACAACGGCAACGACATAAATCCATCCTCAAGCAACCAGAGACACCGCCAACGGCAGGAACAAGGCCGTGGCGACACCCATCAAACTCATCGCCAGCGCCGCAAAGGCGCCGCATTCCTCACTTTCCTGCAGAGCCGCTGAAGTCCCCACGGCGTGGGCGGTCAGCCCCAGGGCCATGCCTCTGGCCTCCGGGCTGGTCACCTGCGCCAGGGTCAGCAAACCGGGGCCGAATATGCCGCCGATCACCCCGGTTATCAACACAAAAACCGCGGCCAGCGCGGCGACCCCGCCAATCTGCTCGGCCACCAGCATGGCAATGGGCGAGGTAACGGACTTCGGCGCCATGGTCATCAGGATCATGTGATCGGCGCCCAGCAGCCAGCCCAGGCCAACGCACAGCCCGGTGGCCAGTACGCCGCCCACCACCAGCGTAGTCAAGACCGGCCAGAACAGCTGGCGTATCCGCCGCAGATTCAGATAAAGCGGCACGGCCAGTGCGACCGTCGCCGGGCCCAGCAGAATGCTGAGGATTTCAGTGCTTTTGCGGTACTCCACATAGGAAAGTCCGCAGCCCACCAGCACGCCAATCACCACCAGCATCGAGATGAGCACGGGCTGCAGAAAGACCCAGCGGGTTTTCTCGTAGCCGGCCAGCACCAGTTGATAGGCGCCCAGCGTGATAGCGATGCCGAACAGCGGATGATGAATCACCGACAGCCAGGCGCCATGCCAGTCCAGACTCATGAGAGCTCCCGGCGTCTGGCCTGGCGGTCAATGAGTTTCTGCATCAACCAGCCGGCAAAGGTCAGCGAGACCATCAGCGAAATGACCAGCGAGCCGACAATCGCCCAGAAATCCTCGGCGATCTGGTCGGCGTAGACCATCACGCCCACTGCGGGCGGTACGAGCAGCAACGGCAGGTAACGCAACAGGCTGCTGGCCGCCAGGCTGATGGGTTCACTGACTTCGCCTCGGGTCATCAGGTAAATCATCAACAGCACCAGACCGATGATCGGGCCGGGCAGTATCGACAGAAACAGGTGGTTGAGTGCGGTTCCGATCAGTTGGAACAGCACAAGCCAGGTCAGGCCTCTTAGCAACATGAAAAATCTCCAGCAGGTTCGCGCGCCATTATAAGCACGCCGCCCGCGCTGCCTATGGGCTGGTATTCGCCAGTCGAGGGCTGATTGACCCAAGGCATGGCGCGTGCTGATCTTCAATCAGGGCATTCACGGGCCCCGATTGCCCGCCCTGACGATCATTTATAAATACAACAACGAACAAGGAACGCCTTAATGCCCTACGTGCCCGCTACGGAACTCAAACATTACGAAGGCAAGGATCTCGGACATTCCGACTGGCTGACCATCGATCAGGCGCGGATCAATCTGTTCGCCGAGGCCACCGGAGACTTTCAGTTCATTCATGTCGATCCGGTCAAAGCGGCGCAGACACCTTTTGGTTCGACCATCGCCCATGGTTTTCTATCGCTGTCGCTGATGCCCAGGTTGATGGAGTCGCTGCTGGTCGTGCCCGAGGGCATGCAGATGGCGATCAACTATGGCCTGGACAGCGTGCGTTTCATTCAGCCGGTGAAAGTGAATTCGCGCGTTCGTCTAAAAGTCAGCCTGGTGCAGGTGACGGAGAAGAAGCCGGGGCAATGGCTGCTCAAAGCCAGCGCAACGCTTGAAATCGAAGGCCAGGACAAGCCTGCGTTCGTTGCTGAACCGCTTTCGCTCTGCTTTGTGTAACGCCGCCGCTCGCGCCCAAGCGCCCGCAAAACATGAAACAGTCGTAACAGACTGTTTCATGAGCGTTCCTCGCTGCGGCATACTCGCTGCGGCTGTGTGAGCGACTCGATACAGGTACGCGATCAGATCACGCCGAAACATCTTTTTTTCGGGATTTACCATGCGCGCGCTTGCTCCTTTGGCCCTGACCCTCCTTCTTACCGCGTGCAGCGACGGCGAATCGCTGTTGCCGCCTGACGCGCGCCTGCCTGACGGCGGCCGCTATCGTGGCGACGTCATCAACGGCGTGCTGCAAGGCAAAGGCCGGATCGATTACCCCAATGGCAGCTGGTACGCCGGGGAATTCAAAAACGGGCAATGGAACGGCCAGGGTGAATGGCATGCGAGCAACGGCGACGTGTACCGGGGCGGTTTTCAGGACGGTCTCTTTCACGGTCAGGGCGCGCTCACGACCAGCGCGGGCAGCTACGTCGGCGGCTACAAGCTGGGCCGACGCGACGGCGAAGGCACGCTGAAAGAGCACGGCATGAGCTATCGCGGCGAATTCAAGGCTGACCTGTACGACGGCGCCGGCCATCTGGAACTGGACGACGGCAGTGAGTACCAGGGCCAGTTCGCCCACGGCAAACCCAACGGCGAAGGCCAGCGCAGCGATTCGGCGGGCAACCAGTTCAGCGGCAAGTTCGTCGATGGCCAGCTGGAGGGCACGGGCAATTTCAACAGTGCCGATGGCGATCAGTACGTCGGTGGCTTCCATAACAATCAGCTGAACGGCCGTGGCCGCTACGAAAATGCCGACGGTGATGTCTGGTCGGGGCAGTTTAAGGACGGCGCTTTCACCGGCAAGGGCGAACTGATCGGCTCCGATGGCACGCGCTATCAAGGGGAATTCAAGAACTGGCGTTTCGCAGGCGCAGGCAGCTTGCGGCTTCCGGACGGCAGCGTTTATGTCGGCCAGTTCGAGAACGACAACTATCAAGGCAGCGGCGTGCTGACGACGGCCGAGGGGGACGTGCAGAGCGGGACGTGGTCGAACGGTCAGCGTGTACGTGATGGCGCTGGCAAGCTGTTGCCGGATCCGCTGGAAACCGGCTTGCTCGCTCAGGGCGCCCTCGTCGAGAAGGCGCTTGCCGGCGTGCCTGCTTCAACGCCGGCCATCGAGCTTTACAGCCTGGTGGTGGGTGGCGATGGCAAGCAAAGCGTCTTCCTGCGCGAAGCCGATTACGTCAATAAGCTGCTGGCGACGCGCTTCGGTGCGTTTGGTCAGATCACGCTGGTCAACCATCGTGACCACATGGCCGACCGCCCGCTGGCAACGCGCGAAACCATCAGCCGCGCGGTGCAGACGCTGGCCAAGCGCAGCGGACCGGAAGATTTGATCTTCATTTACCTGACCAGCCACGGCACTCATGAGCACGAGTTGGTGCTGGATCAGCCGCGTCTGGAATTGTCCGATCTGCCTGCAGACGAGATGGCCGGGGTGCTGGCGCCGCTGAAGAATCGCGACAAGGTGGTGGTGATTTCCGCCTGCTATTCGGGTGGTTTTATCCCGGCGATCAAGGACGAGCGCACGATGGTGATCACCGCTTCCCGCGAAGACCGGGTGTCTTTTGGCTGCTCCGAAGAGGCGGATTTCACCTATTTCGGCGAGGCGCTGTTCGCCAAGGCGTTGGTTGAAACCGACGATCTGGTGCAGGCCTTCAACGAAGCGCGGGGCATTGTCGCCCAGCGCGAGACGGACGAGAGCTTCGAAGCCTCCGAGCCGCAGATGTGGGCACCCAAAGGCGTCATCGCCCATTGGCGCCAGTTGCGCAAAAGCCAGGCAGAGCGCGCGTTGAACACAGTGCGGCGCTGACGCCGGCCTACGAGCACCGGCATGGCCACCCCGGCGACGCAGAACCTTCACTTGGCGGCAATGACATTTGTAGGAGCCGGCTTGCTGGCGAATGCAGGCGTTCAGACGCTGCAGGGGTGAATGCCTGATCGGGTTCGCCAGCAAGCCGGCTCCTACAAGTTTGTGTCCATCACACGAAGGATCATGGGGCTGCACTGCGCTGAATGCCGACCCGTGTGAACATCGCTGAGCTCGCCTGAAGGGCCGAGGCGCATGAACATTTCATGTGTTTTTGTGAAACCCTCCCGCTTCGCTTGCAGTCTGTTCCGGTACAGCGCCTATGCTTGTGGCGTATCAAGGGAGAAAGATCATGTACTTGACGCCTCAGCACATCTTGCTTGCCGGAGCCACCGGACTGACCGGCGAGCATTTGCTCGACCGCCTGCTCAACGAACCGACCGTAAGCCGCGTGCTCGCACCTAGCCGTCGTCCATTGGCCGAACACCCACGGCTGGAGAACCCGGTGGGCGAGCTTCAACATCTGCTGCCTGGCCTGGAAGGTCCCGTCGATATCGCCTTCTGTTGCCTGGGCAGTACGATCAAGCAGGCGGGATCGCAGGAAGCCTTCCGTGCGGTCGATCTGGACATGGTCGTGGCATTCGGCAAGCGCGCCCGGGAGCTGGGTGCGCGGCATCTGCTGGTCGTCAGCGCGGTAAACGCGGACCCGAAATCGAGCATTTTCTACAGTCGCGTCAAAGGCGAGATGGAAGAAGCGCTAAAGCTTCAGAACTGGCCGCAACTGACCATCGCCCGCCCTTCGCTGCTGATCGGCGAGCGCCAGGACCAGCGCCTGGTGGAGCAACTGGCCGCGCCCATCGCCAAACTGATTCCCGGCAAATACGGCGGCATCGAGGCCTGCAATCTCGCACGGGCCCTCTGGCGACTCGCGCTGGAAGAACAGGACGGTACGCGGCTGGTTGATTCGGATGATTTGCGACGCTTGGGCAAATAGCATCAACGGCCGCCGAAAGAGCAGAGAGACTGATCTCGCCCCGCGATCGATGACGGTCGAAACCTGTGGGAGTGAGCTTGCTCGCGAAGAGGCCGAGACATCCGCTACATCTTTAGCGCCTGAAATGCCGTCTTCGCGAGCAAGCTCACTCCCACAATGGACCTCTCGACAGGAATATCTGCGGCGCTGCTGGCTCGCACATAGGGATCGGAAATTACATCCCGCCCGATGCCTGGAATCCTACGCCCAGCGCGGTGAGGATGGACAGCGGCAGCAACAACGTATCGAGCAGCGCGCTACCGGGCAGGTCGAGCATTGGGTATTTCGGTGCCTCGGCTCCGAAGCGATCCTTTTCACAGCAGCCGCCCTCCATGGCATACAGGTCAAGCCGCGTGCCGGCATAGACGATCGGCGCGCCGGGCTGATTGGCGTCGAGGGTTCGCACAGTCGAGCAGCCCGTCGTTAGCAGCAGCCCGAGCATGACCACAACCAGCTTGTTCATCCGCCTCACTTACTCGTCAGCGCCATAGTGGTGCTCGCCCCATCGCGGCAGCATGTCTTGAGGAATGTTTAGCAAGTTGAGAATCCGCGCGACAACAAAGTCCACCAGGTCATCAATGGTCTGCGGCTGATGATAGAAGCCCGGCGAGGCCGGCAGTATGACCACGCCCATGTTCGACAGCTTGAGCATGTGCTCCAGATGGATGCTTGAAAACGGCGCTTCTCGGGGAACGATGATCAGCTGCCGACGCTCTTTCAGCGTCACGTCCGCCGCACGCTCAATCAGATTATTGCAGGCGCCGGTGGCAATCGCCGACAGCGTCCCGGTCGAGCACGGAACCACGACCATCGCACTGGGGGAACCGGAGCCGGACGCCACGGGCGACATCCAGTCTTCTTTGCCGTAGACCCGAATCTGCCCCGCTTCCGCCCCGGTGTATTCGGTGAGGAACGCCTGCATCATCTGCGGTTTGGGCGGCAGGCTGACGTCGGTTTCGGTGGCCATGACCAGCTGCGCGGCCTTGGAAATAAGGAAGTGCACCTCACGGTCTTCGCGCACCAGGCAGTCCAGCAGACGCAAACCATATTGCGCACCGGACGCGCCGGTCATGGCCAGCGTAATGCGTTCCGGGCCGCTCATTGCAGCGCCTCGGCAAGCTTGCCATGCAGGCCGCCAAAACCGCCGTTGCTCATGATGACCACATGCGTGCCCGGCTCGGCCTGACGCTTGACCTGCTCGATGATGCCTTCGAGGCTGTCGCAGACCTGGGAGGGAATGGTGCAGGCGGCGGCGGTGGCGGCCAGGTCCCAGCCCAGATTGGCCGGCGCATACCAATACACCTGATCGGCCTGAACCACGCTCTCCGGCAGGCCGTCGCGGTGGGCGCCCAGCTTCATGGAGTTGGAGCGCGGCTCAACAATGGCGATGATTCGCGCCTGGCCGACTTTTTTACGCAGCCCATCCAGCGTGGTGGCAATGGCCGTCGGATGATGCGCAAAGTCGTCATAAATGGTGATACCGCGCACTTCGGCGACTTTCTCCATGCGCCGCTTCACGCTTTTGAAGGCGCTCAACGCTTCGACGCCCTGCCGCGGCACCACGCCAACGTGACGGGCTGCGGCCAGAGTTGCCAGCGCGTTCGCCACGTTGTGCTGTCCGGTCATGCCCCAGTCAACGACGCCTTGGGGGGCACCTTCAAACAACACCTCAAATCTCGAGCCGTCGTCGCTGAGCAGTTTCGCCTGCCACTGACCGCCCTCCCCGGTGGTTTGCACCGGTGTCCAGCAGCCCATCTGAATGACGCGTTCAAGCGCGGGCTCGGTGGTGGGGTGAATGACCAGGCCTTCGCTCGGAATAGTGCGCACCAGATGGTGGAATTGCCGTTCGATGGCAGGCAGGTCCGGGAAGATGTCGGCGTGATCGAACTCAAGGTTGTTGAGGATCGCGGTACGCGGGCCGTAGTGGACAAACTTGGAGCGTTTGTCGAAGAAGGCGCTGTCGTATTCGTCCGCTTCGACGACGAAAAACGGCGTGTCGCCGAGTCGCGCCGAGACTTCGAAGTTCTGCGGCACGCCGCCAATCAAAAAGCCCGGGGCCATGCCGGCGTGTTCCAGCACCCAGGCGAGCATGCTGCTGGTGGTGGTTTTGCCGTGGGTGCCTGCGACGGCGAGCACCCAGCGCCCACGAAGCACGTGGTCCGCGAGCCACTGCGGGCCGGAGACGTAGGGCATACCTTTGTTCAGCACATATTCGACGGTAGGATTGCCGCGAGACATGGCGTTGCCGACCACGACCAGATCCGGTGCCGGCTCCAGGTGCGAGGGGTCATAACCTTGCATCAACTGGATGCCCTGCGCTTCGAGCTGCGTGCTCATCGGCGGGTAAACGTTGGCATCGGAGCCCGTGACGGTATGGCCCAGATTCTTGGCGAGAACCGCCAGCGAACCCATGAACGTGCCGCAGATACCCAAAATATGAATGTGCATGACCGACCTCTTAAAACATGGGGCGCAGGTTAGCGTAGAAGACAACGAATGCGCACGGGGGAATTGCCGAAAACGGCGCATGCCCAGGCATTGCTGCTCAGCCGGTTTAGACGCACGCCCCCGTGGGACCGGCTTTAGCCGGGAAGGCGTCAGGTGATATGCCACAGAGTTGGTCCTTACGACGAACAATTGTAGGAGCGCGCTTGCCCGCGATGGCGGTGGGTCAGACGCCATCGATGGTTCTGACAGGACGCCTTCGCGGGCAAGCGCGCTCCTACAAAATATGGCGGCAGCCAGCATTATTCGTTTGCCGGCATTCCAGCGCAGCCGGCTTAGACGCACGCCCCTATGGGACCGACTTTAGCCGGGAAAGCGTCAGGTGATATGCCACAGAGTTGGTCCTTACGACGAACAATTGTAGGAGCGCGCTTGCCCGCGATGGCGGTGGGTCAGACGCCATCGATGTTTCTGACCGGACGCCTTCGCGGGCAAGCGCGCTCCTACAAAATACAGCGCCAGCCAGGATTATTCGTTTGCCGGCATTGCAGCGCAGCCGGGGTCGACGCATGCGCCTGGTGGGACCGGCTTTAGCCGGGAAAGCGGTCGGACCTCACCCCAACTTGCAGGCGGTGCGGGTCATGTGCCAACGTTGGTTGTCCAATTTGCTCTACGCTCTACCCATGCGCCGCACGCGTTATCCCCACACAATCACAAGAGCCAGGAGATATTCACCATGCGTTATGCCCACCCCGGTACTGAAGGCTCGCTCGTGACCTTCAAGACCCAATACGGCAACTACATCGGTGGCGAATTCGTGCCGCCGGTCAAAGGCCAGTATTTCGAAAACACCTCGCCGATCACCGGCAAGCTGATCGCAGAATTCCCGCGTTCCACGGCCGAAGACATCGATAAAGCCCTCGACGCAGCCCATGCCGCCGCCGACGCGTGGGGCAAGACGTCGGTTCAGGAGCGTTCGCTGACCCTGCTGAAAATCGCCGATCGCATCGAACAGAACCTGGAAATCCTCGCGATCACCGAGACCTGGGACAACGGCAAAGCCGTACGCGAAACCCTGAACGCGGACATCCCGCTGGCGGTCGATCATTTCCGTTACTTCGCTGGAGTATTGCGTGCTCAGGAAGGCACCGCTGCGGAAATCGATGGCAACACGGTGGCGTACCACATCCACGAACCGCTGGGCGTGGTCGGGCAGATCATCCCGTGGAACTTCCCATTGCTGATGGCCGCCTGGAAACTCGCGCCCGCCCTCGCCGCCGGGAACTGTATCGTGCTCAAACCCGCCGAGCAGACGCCGCTGGGCATCACCGTGCTGATGGAGCTGATCGGCGACTTGCTGCCCAAAGGCGTGCTCAACGTCGTTCAAGGTTATGGCCGTGAGGCGGGTGAAGCACTGGCCAGCAGCAAGCGCATCGCCAAAATCGCCTTCACCGGCTCGACGCCTGTGGGTTCGCACATCATGAAACTGGCGGCCGACAGCATCATTCCGTCCACCGTTGAGCTGGGCGGCAAGTCGCCGAACATTTTCTTTGAAGACATCATGCAGGCCGAGCCGGAGTTCATTGAGAAGGCCGCAGAAGGTGTTGTGCTGGCGTTCTTCAACCAGGGCGAAGTCTGCACCTGCCCGTCGCGATGCCTGGTACAGGAGTCGATCTACCCGCAGTTCATGGAAGTGGTGATGAAGAAGGTCCTGAAGATCCAGCGCGGCGATCCGCTGGACACCGAGACCATGGTGGGCGCCCAGGCGTCCCAGCAACAATTCGACAAAATCCTTTCGTACCTGGAAATCGCTCAGGGCGAAGGCGCCGAGCTGCTGACCGGTGGCAAGGTCGAGAAACTCGAAGGCTCGTTGGCCACCGGCTATTACATCCAGCCGACGCTGCTCAAGGGCAACAACAAGATGCGCGTCTTCCAGGAAGAAATCTTCGGCCCAGTGGTCAGCGTGACCACGTTCAAGGACGAAGCTGAAGCCGTGGCCATCGCCAACGACACCGAGTTCGGGCTGGGCGCCGGCGTCTGGACCCGCGACATCAACCGCGCGTATCGCGTGGGTCGGGCCATCAAGGCCGGGCGCGTGTGGACCAACTGCTACCACCTGTACCCCGCCCACGCGGCGTTCGGCGGCTATAAGAAATCCGGCGTCGGCCGCGAAACCCACAAGGTCGCGCTCGAGCACTATCAGCAAACCAAAAACCTGCTGGTGAGCTACGACATCAACCCGCTGGGCTTCTTCTGATCTGCGTGACCGGATGACACGCAACGGCCTCTTCGGAGGCCGTTTTTGTTGCAGGGTCGGCGAAGATTCGGACCCGTAGGAGCCGGCTTGCTGGCGAACGCGGTGGATCTGCACCGCAGATGTCGAATGACACACCGCGTTCGCCAGCAAGCCGGCTCCTACAAAGTGAATCCGGTCAGTGGAAAGTTCTAGTAATGACAGTCCGTGTTTTTTCCCAGGGCATTGGGGCCCAGCGCCCTGCTGCAATGAGAGATCGAAAAGTCATATCGCGACACCGGTTACAGCCACGTCCCATCGCTTGCCTCTATAATGCCGCCCACATCCCTCCTCTTCGCCCCGCACGACCCGGATCGGGTCTCTAAACCAGGTGCCGTACATGGATTTCAATCCGCTTGATCTGATTCTTCACCTCGACGTCTACCTCGACCTGCTGGTGACCCAATACGGCACTTGGGTTTACGCGATCCTGTTCCTGGTGATTTTTTGTGAAACCGGTCTGGTGGTCACGCCTTTCCTGCCAGGTGACTCGCTGCTGTTCATCGCCGGCGCAGTGGCGGCCGGCGGTGCGATGGACCCTGTGCTGCTGGCCTGCCTGTTGATGGCAGCGGCGGTACTCGGCGACAGCACCAACTACATCATCGGCCGCACGGCAGGCGACAAGCTGTTCAGCAACCCGAACTCGAAGATCTTCCGTCGCGATTACCTGACCAAAACTCAGGAATTCTACGGTCGCCACGGTGGCAAAACCGTCACCCTGGCGCGCTTTCTGCCGATCATCCGCACCTTCGCCCCGTTCGTGGCCGGGATCGGCCGCATGCCTTACCTGCGCTTTCTCGGGTTCAGCGTGCTCGGCTCGGTTCTGTGGGTCGGCGGTCTGGTCACGCTCGGTTTCTTCTTCGGCAATATCCCGTTCATCAAAAAGAACCTGACCCTGCTGGTGCTGGCGATCATCGCGATCTCGCTGCTGCCGATGATCATCGGCCTGGTACGCAGCCGCACAGGTCGTTCCGCCGAAGCGCGCTGAACCGATGTGGTCGTTCCGTGAGTGGCGCAAACAGCGCACGCTGGCGCGGCATCCGGTTGACCCGCAGGTCTGGCAGCGCGTGCGCGAGCGCCTGCCAATGCTCGACGGGTTGAGCGCAAAAGAGGATCGAAGCCTGCTGGACAGTTGCGTGCTGTTTCTTCAGGCCAAGCATCTCACCGCGCTGGAAGGCGTCGAACTGGATGACGAATCACGACTGTTCCTTGCCGCTCAGGCGCAGCTGCCCTTGCTCGCCCTGGGCGATCTGAACTGGTATCAGGGTTTTCACGAAATCATCCTGTACGGCGATGATTTCATCAGCCCGCAACGTCATCGCGATGCCAGCGGCGTCGAACACGAATGGGACGGCGAGCACAGTGGCGAGGCGTGGTCGCAAGGCCCGGTGATTCTGGCCTGGCCGGGTGTGCTTGCGAGTGGCGGATGGGAAGCCTACAACCTGGTGATCCACGAGCTGGCGCACAAGCTGGACATGCTAAACGGCGAGGCAAACGGCTTGCCGCCCCTGCACCCCGACATGCGCATCAGCGAGTGGGCCAGTGCCATGCAAAGCGCCTACGACGACCTCCACCGCCAACTCGATGCCAACCCGGACGCCGAGACAGCAATCGACCCTTACGCCGCGGAAAACCCCGCGGAATTCTTCGCGGTCATGAGCGAATACTTCTTCAGCGGCCCGGACTTGCTGGTCGAGACGTATCCGGAGGTCTATCGACAACTCAAAGCCTTTTATCGTCAGGATCCGCTGGCGCGACTCACGGCATTCCAGCGCGGCACTTTAGGCCGGGACGCCGGTCTATCAGGCTCCACATGACGCACAGAAGCCCGCCGTCACGCATGGCAAGGCTTCTGGAATATGCCTATAATCCGGCCACTTTTTGGCGTTGCATGCCAGATTCCGAATGGTCAACCAAGGGGGCAAAGCCCAATGAGCTACAGCAAGATTCCGGCCGGCAAAGACCTGCCGAATGACATCTACGTCGCAATCGAGATCCCGGCCAACCACGCGCCGATCAAGTACGAAATCGACAAAGAAAGCGACTGCCTTTTCGTTGACCGTTTCATGGCCACCCCGATGTTCTACCCGGCCAACTACGGTTTCATCCCCAACACACTGGCCGACGACGGCGACCCCCTGGACGTGCTGGTGGTGACGCCTTACCCGGTCACCCCAGGCTCGGTCATTCGTGCCCGTCCGGTCGGCGTGCTGAACATGACCGACGACGGCGGCGGCGATGCCAAAATCATCGCAGTCCCGCACGACAAGCTGTCCCAGCTGTACGTGGACGTGAAGGAATACACCGATCTGCCGCCGCTGCTGATCCAGCAGATCGAGCACTTCTTCGCGAACTACAAAGACCTCGAAAAAGGCAAATGGGTGAAGATCGAAGGCTGGGCTGGCGCTGACGCCGCTCGCGAAGCGATCACCAAATCGGTTGCGGCCTACAAGGGCTGATCCGATTGTGCTCCGTCGAAGCGTGCGTCGCGTCGACGGAGCCACCCTCACTGACCTCCCCCGCTGTTCCCCGCCGTACACTTCCCCCTTCGCAGATCAGATATTTTTCCTGTTTTCATCGGCCAGATGTTTAAAACCCGCCGAATAAACACCGCACGTTTAATTCACGCCTCACACGTGCGCATTCAATCAATCGTCCGGTAACTCAATATCCCGTACCCGCGCTTTAACAGGCGCCTCTTCGCGCGTTCAATGCCAACAGCACCACGCTGCGCCGGTTTCAGTCACTGTTGACAAGAAAGCAAACAGTGAAAGAAATGGCTTACAAATCCCGCGTAACGTTGTAATCCCTGCATTCAACTTCAAGCATGACGGCGTCCACATTTGAACACTTCGTTCATTTATACGGGGTGCAAGCCGCCGTACACTCCGGCCCATGAAGACATCAGGTGATCGACTGCGCGCACTGTTGCGAGAGTGCCATCTCTCCGCAACGGACTTTGCCGCCAACCGAAAAGTAACCCCCCAACACGTGAACAATTGGTTCAAGCGCGGTATCCCGGTGGCGCGCATTGAAGAAGTCGCCGAGCTGCTCAGTGTCAATTCGGCGTGGCTGCGCAGCGGCGAGGGACCCAAGCATCCCGGACCGGGTCGGGAAAGTGTCCCTCCGCTGGACACGCCAAAACCCAAAGTAGAGCGAAGCGTGCGGGAAGAACTGGAGATGCCGGTTTACACCGAACTGCAGACGCAAAGCTCGGGCCGCACTGCCGTTGGCGAGATGCACAACCACAAGGTGCGCCTGTCGCGGCGCGTGCTCGAAACCATGGATGTGGAGCTGCATAACGCCATCTGCGTGCCGATGGTGGGCAACAGCATGGCGGACAAGATCCAGGACGGCTCGCTCATCGGCATTGACCGCGGGCGGGTGCACATCATCGACGGGGAAATGTACGCCCTGGAGCACGACGGCATGCTGCGGGTGAAATACCTCTACCGTCTGCCCGGCGGCAGCTTGCGTCTGCGCAGCCATAACTGCAGCGAGTACCCCGACGAGATCTTCAGCGCCGACGACATTCAGGCGCAGCACATTCACATCCTGGGCTGGGTCTTCTGGTGGTCCACGCTCAATAACCGCCGTCACCCGGCCACCTTGCGGTGAGGCACGCGATGAGCCTGTATTTCAACTGGGCATACGCCGACAACATGGGTATCCTGCGCGCCTTCGTTTCAACACCTGTCGGCCACACGCGGGCGGGTGATCGACCTGACGCCGCCTCCGAGGCACGCCCGGTCTTCCTCACAAGCGCCTGCTCGCAGCGCGCACTTTTGCGGACGGGTGCGGTTGGCCAAAAACCAATCAAACCCGTCACCGAGAAGCCGGCCACAAGCCGGCTTTTTAACTTCCCTTTCGATAAGCCCGGCTGAACCAGACGGCGCCGCTGCATACCCAAAATCCGGCAATCAATGGACTGAGCGCCCTCACCAACGAAGCGGACAACCGCCTTCGTTTCATTACAGGAAGTTCACCATGAGTCATCGCAATAAGACCTACATCGCCTTCGCCAGCGAAGACCTTTCCCACTACTGGTTAATGAAGGCCTGGCGCCAAAACGAGCACGCCGATTTTGATTTCTTCAACGCCCACGACTTATACGAAGCGCGGGGCAGCCTTTCACCAGAGACCATCAAACGCCAGTTGCGCGAGCGGTTGAACAACACCAGTCAGGTGATCCTGCTGGGCAGCGAGGACTGTCGACGCAAAGGTGGCGACGGGGATTCGTTTCTTGCTTATGAAATCGAGGTGATTCTCGAACTTGACCTGCCCATCGTCATCGCCAATCTCTGCCAGAGCCGTGACATCGTCGCAGAGAACATTCCCCAGCCACTCCTCGACCACAACCACTTCAACGTGTCGGTGCCGTTTCAGCCCAAGATCATTCGGTATGCACTGGACAACTATGTCGCGGGTTATGGGAAGGGCGAGATGCAGGGGACGCATCGGTATGTGCAACGGATCTATGATGAGCTGGGGTTGTGATGGCTTGGGATTGTGATGGCCTGGGTTCGTGATGCCCTGAACTTTTCGGTGACCTTTATGGGGATGGCCTGAATCTGTGGTGACCTGTATTGGGGATGGCGCGATTGATGATGATCTGTAGGAGCCGGCTTGCTGGCGAACCCGGCCGATCTGACGACATCGCGGCGTCTGGACAAATGCATTCGCCCGCAAGCCAGCTCCTACAGGTTTCCGCTGGCAGTCAATCCTCATCCTCAATCTCAACCCCCCGTCGCATGCTTCTCAACCGGCTATAACCCTCATCGATCTGCGCCTCGGTCATGTCCATGCCAAATCGCGGGCAGGCCTGCTGGAGTTCACGCTGCACGGGTATGAAGCTATCGGTGCCTCGGACCGTTCGAATCATGCTGTTAACTGAAGCATCAAACTCAACCAGATCGTCGTACTCCACCGCCAGCCCTCGCCCCTCATAGGCGTCATAGGCGGCAAAGCCGAGGACCTCATTGAGGTGGGTCTGAACGCTTCGGTCGCCGCGCTTGAAAAAATGCACTGGCTTGAGACTTTCATCCCATGCATCGATGCGCCGCTGGAGATCGGCGCGATCCGGCATTTGCTGCCGCACGTTGACCGCGAGTTCAAGCAAAGAACCGATATACCGGCGGGTGAACTGCTCAAGAAAACCTTGCACGTCGTTACGCTTGAGCCCCACAAAGAGCATGGCGTACCGCGTGTCGACTTTCATGGCGGCAAGCACGTTAGTGCGACCGAACGTGATGGCGTGCAGCTGCCAGCGATCAACCCGCTCATCGGTGGCGCTTTCATTTTCCAGCGCCTGGGCGGCAGCTGCGGGCTGCACAATACTGGTGTTCTTGCCTTTGATTTTCTTCGAGAAAAAATCGCACGCGTCTTGGGTGCAGTCAAAAATCAGCATGGAATAGCGAGGTTCCCTGGTCGAGGTTAAAGCAACACTGCCCCCCGCCGACGCAGCCAAAGGCAGCTGCGTCAGTGAGTGGCAAGCAGGCTGCCGACCTTATTACTTAAGCACCAATCGACGCAGCACCTCAATGAGGTCGTCATAGGGAACAGGCTTGCCGACGCATTCATCGAAGCCGCTCGCATCCTTGCCGGCGGTGACTTGATCGGCGCCATAGCCCGTCAGCGCTATGCATGGCGTACGGGCATAGTCAGGCATTTGCCGGAGCAGCCGCACGAATTCGTGGCCATCCATGAACGGCATGCCAACGTCCGAAATCACTACATCAAAGGCGGTATCTTTGGCGACATTCAGCGCCTGCCTGGCATCTGCGATGGCAACGACGTGTGCTTGTTCCATCTCCAGCAGCAGCGTCATTGTTTCCAGCACCTCGGGCGAGTCATCCACCAGCAGGACCTTGATCCCGCTGAGCTGACCTTCGTTCTCGAGTGCTTCGCTCTGGATCGATCTCACCGGCGGGCTGCTCAACGGGAAGCCGACTTTGAAAGTCGCGCCCTGGCCCGGTCCGTCGGAATGCGCACTGATCGAACCGCCGTGGGCTTCAACCAGCTGTTTGACCAGCGACAAGCCAATGCCAAGCCCGCCTTTATGGCCATTGCTCGGCCGATGGTTGGCCTGGCCGAACATCTGGAAGATGTGCTCAAGCTGGGACTTCTCGATGCCCGGGCCTGTATCACTGACCTGCAGCCACGCAAAGCTGTCTGCGGACGTGACGCTGACCGTCACCGAACCGCCCGCCGGGGTGAACTTGATCGCGTTGTTGATCAGGTTCCAGACGATTTGCTCCACACGCGTGGCATCCGCCTCGATGTAAATGCCTTCGCCGTCCGGCATGTCAAAAGTAATGCTGCGCTGGTGTTCGCTGTGTTCAACGACACCGCGGATCTCTTTCACCAACTCCAGGAAATCCACCACGCTGCTTTCCAGCTTGAATTTGCCGGTGCGAATACGCGCAACGTCCAGCAGGTCGTCGATTATCCGCGCTTGACTGTTAACGGCATCGTTGATGGAGGCCACGGCTTTTAACGCTGCGGTTTCCCGCTTGATGGCCGGCAGCCTGCGCAGCAGGTGCGCATTGAGCTGGATCAGGTTGAGCGGATGTTTGAGCTCGTGGGACATGACGGCAAAGAACTCATCCTTCAGCTCACTGGACTGACGAGTCTCTGCCAGATGCTGCGATTGCTCTTCGTGCAGGCGCATGTGCTGGGTCAAATCGCGGGCGATCTTGACGAACCCCTGGAAGCCCTCGCCTCGCAACAACGAAACCTCGCCGCTGCAATAGAACTTGCGACCGTCCTTGCGCAGGTGCCAGCGCTCGTCTTCGCTGCGACCCAGCTTGCGGGCAACGCTCAGTTCCTGTTCCGGAATGCCGGCGATTTTGTCTTCGTCGGTAAAGAGAAACGCGAACGGCTTGCCTTCGGCCTCGCTTTTGGAATACCCGAAAATCGCTTCGGCGCCATTGTTCCAGCTGGAAATCCGGCTTTGTTCATCAACCACAATGATCGCGTAATCGCGGGTGTTCTCGGAGATCAGGCGCAGTCGCTCTTCCCCAAGCCTGAGTTCTTCTTCGGCGTCGCGACGGGTGGTGATGTCGATAAAGGTCAGGACGATGCCATCGATTTGATCGGAGCCAGAGCGGTAAGGCAGAAGACGGGCGATGTACCAGCGGCCGTTCTTGCCTTCCACTTCGCGCTCGATGACGCTCAGGGTTTCGAACACTTTCAGCGCGTCGCTCATCATGTCGTCGTAGTGCAGACGATGCGTGATGTCCATCAGCGGCCGCCCGGTATCGACCGTGAGCATGCTGAAGATATCGGTCGCGCGGGGCGTGAACCACTTGATGCAGCAGTTGCGGTCAACGAATACGGTGGCGATATCGGTCGATGAAATCAGGTTGCGGAGGTAATCGTTGACTTGATCGGTCTCTTCGACCTTGATCTTCAGCTCATGGTTGACGGTCAGCAGTTCTTCGTTGATCGACTGCAGTTCTTCCTTGCTGGTCTCAAGCTCTTCAGTGGCGGAACGCAGTTCTTCGTTGACCGCCTGCATTTCTTCATTGGACGCTTTCAGCTCTTCGCTGGAGATCTCGGAATGCTCAATGGTGTCCTGCAGCTGTATCTTGGTGCGCTGCAGCTCACGCTCCAGGTTGGAGAGCATCTGATTTTCGGATTGCGTCTTGGGGTTTTCGCTGAGGTCCTTGGCGTCTATTTCGTCTTCGGCGAAGACAACCAGGATGCACTCCATGTCGCTTATTTCGTCGCTGAATGGATACGCCGTCATAACGACCTGGAAATGCCGCCCGTCCCTGCTCAGCATGACCGGGCGGGTCTTGACCGGCAGCGCTGTCTGTTGCGTCTGAAAAACGGCGGTTCTGAGTTCCAGCCTGAGGTCCGGAATGATCAGCGACAACAGATTCCGAGTGACCTCGCCGCTGACGTGGTGCAGGTAGCGACCCGCGCCGTCACTGATGTGCAGCACGTCCGCCACGTTGTTGACCAGAATGCTCGGCGTCACCAGAAACTGCTGCAGCGCCCGCTGATGGATCGACCCAATGGAAGGCTTGCGCACGGGCTCGACGAACGGCGGGCGTGGTGCGGACGTGACCTGGGCATAGCCACCGCGTGGCAGCGTGGGCATGCGATGTGACGGTATGGCACCGGTGCGCGCGCGGAAGATTCGGTTTTTCTTGTCAACGACGCTGAACAGCTCCTGACACAGGTCAGCCGACTCCGAGCTGCCCAGGAACAAGAAGCCACCGGGGTTCAGGGCGAAGTGGAACATCTGCAGGATTTCGCGCTGCACGTCCCGGTCAAGGTAGATCAGCAGGTTGCGACACACGATCAGGTCGATCTGCGAGAACGGCGGATCGGTCAGCAGGCTGTGCTTGGCAAACAGCACGCTGTCGCGCACCTCTTTGCGCACGCGGTAGCGGTCATCTTCTTTGGTGAAATACTGCCGCAGCCGCGTCGGCGAGATGTCCGTCACGATGGCCTGTGAATACAACCCTGCGCGTCCCGCCGATATGGCTCTGTCGTCGATATCGCTGGCGAACACCTGGATGCCGACGTCCGAACCGACGCTTGCCTTGTGATCCGACAACAGCATGACCAGCGAATAGGCTTCCTCGCCGGTGGAGGCGCCCGCGGACCAGATCCTCAGGTCATGTTGCTCAGTGTGATCTGCGTAACGGGAGAACAGTTGGGGAGCGACGTCCCTTTCGAGCGCGTCGAAGGCTTCACGGTCCCGGAAGAAATTGGTGACGCCGATCAGCATGTCGTCCAGCAGCGCTTTAACCTCGGACGGGTTCGCGCACAGATATTCGTAGTAGCCCGTCAACGTTGGCTGCGCGGTGACCTGCATGCGCCGCTCGATACGACGCAACACGGTGGCACGCTTGTAGTGCTTGAAGTCATGGCCGGTTCCGACCCGCAACCTGACGAGAATGTCATGCAATGTCTGCTCTGCAATCGCTACGGAGCGTTCGTCTTTGGGCGCCACGGCGTACGCCTCCAGATCATTGGACGCTGGCAACTGTATGTGCCGGGAGTTTTCCCAGAGCTCAATGAGCTTCGCCGGCATATCAGCCACGGGCAGCACGAAGTCGACCATTTCGGTGCGGATCGCGGCTTGGGGCATGCCGTCGTGTTCGGCATCGGATGGGGACTGCACAAGCGTAACGCCGCCTTGCTCCTTGATCCGTGACAGGCCGACGGCGCCGTCTGCCCCAGCGCCGGACAGTACGAGGCAAAACGCTCTTTCCCTGTGCACATCGGCCAGATCGCGGAAGAACAGATCGATGGTGACGTGAGCACCACGTCGTGGACCCTGAGGCGATATGCGCAAATAGCCGTCATTCATCGACAGGTACTGCGCCGGCGAAATCACGTAGACGTGGTTTTCTTCAATCGGTAGCACAGACTCGACCTGGATGACGGGCATCGTGGTCATCTGGCCAATCAGCTTTGCGGCACTGCTCTCGTGGTCCGGAGAGAGGTGGAAGACCACGACGAACGCCATGCCGCTGTCGCTCGGCATGTGCTCAAAAAAACGCCTGACAGCGTCCAACCCACCTGCTGAAGCGCCGATCCCTACAACCGGAAAAGACAAATGGCTGGGCAGCTTGCCTACTTGTGCGGGGTGGCTGGGCTGGGGTTCAACTTCGTGAGACATGGAGCTTCCTTTCCAAAGAATTCCCGCGGGTTTCGGCGAAGGAATGCTAGATGATCTTGATATATTGGGTGGTATTCAGAAGCGCGTCCAGCCGAACCTTGGCTGCTTATCAGACAGTAACGGGGCCTGCGCCATTCATATGAGCAGAAACTGCCATGGCGCAGCGCGTCGAGTCGCTGCTGAGTGCTGCGTGACGTCTAGCACTAGGCCGTTATGGGTAGAGGGTTCAAGCACACCACCAAACGATGGTGTTCGAGTGATCATGACGTGTTGATGTTTGACCCACTCCAGGTCTAACTAACAAAGTCATCGCCGGGTAACTAGCGAAGGCGCGTTAGATGGCCGCTGCAGAGCGATTTGCAATCTGACCCACAGGATGACCGACCTCGCCGCTCGTCACTTAATCCGCGCGTTGATGAAGACTAACAAGCCTCGGGCCGGTCTTCCGGTTAACTATCGGCGGGAGTTACTCACATGGAAATCACACTCTTCACGACTGCAATGCTGTTGATCATATTGCTCATCGACGCCTGGATCATTTACAGCGTCTCTCGAAGCAACAAGAGCGGGTCGGTCAAAGTTGCCTGGGCCGCGCTCGTACTTATCATTCCGGTCGTAGGCTGGGCCATCTGGGGTATTGCAGGCCCGCGCGGCATTGTCCGATCCCCTTCTTCCCCTGAACACAGTAAGGGTTGAATGACGGTGCCTCTTCTTGATTGGGGAGGCGTCGTTTCGCGCCTCACGCCTGGCGTGACAATGCGTCACTGGACGCTGATGTGGTACGCATGATGAATGCCATGGACGCGCTGTTGAACACCGACTGAAAGAGACACTGGCCAATGCCCCACCCAAACGATGCTGCTCCCCTTGCCCGTCGCTTTATCGTGATCGGCACCTCAAACGGTGGCCTCGCCGCTTTGCGTACAGTCGTCGCGCAACTGCCTGCCGACCTGCCCGCAGCGGTGCTTGTGACGATGCACATTGGCAAACAGCACAGCGTGTTGCCCACACTCCTTGAGACCCACACGCCAATGCCGGTCACGTTTGCCGAAGACGGCAAGGCTCCGCTTGAGGGTCACATCTACATCGCGCCTCCCGACTTGCACCTGCTGCTGGACAGCGGGGCCATGCGCCTTGTGCGGGGCGCGAAGGAAAATCACTCCCGCCCCGCGATTGACCCGCTGTTCCGCTCTGCGGCAATCACGTTGAGACGCGCCGTCATCGGTGTGGTGCTGACCGGTGACCTGGATGACGGGACTGTCGGTTTGCAGGCGATTAAAGCGAGTGGCGGGGTCACTGTCGTGCAGGACCCTGCCGAAGCCGAGGCGCCGAGCATGCCCGCCAGCGCCTTGCGTTATGCCTCGGTCGATCACTGCCTGCCGCTGGCGGAAATCGGCAAGTGCCTGGTGGCTCTGGTGGGCAAGCCCGACGAGGCAGATAGTCCGGCTCCGCAACCCCGGCGTATTGAACCGTTCGAAACGGAGCATGAGATCTGCCTGCAAGGAGGAAGTATCTCGGTAAAGCAGTTGAGCCGTCACGGTGAGATCTCGAATCTGACCTGCCCTGAGTGCGGCGGGGGGTTGTGGGAGATGGGCTTCGCGCCGCCTCGCTTCCGCTGTCACACCGGGCACAGCTACACGGTCAAGACGTTGGCCGAACAACAAGATGTTGTGATCGAAGAGGCGCTTTGGGTGGCCATTCGGTCGTTGCATGAGAAGAAGGCCCTACTCGACCGGCAGGTCGCTGCTGCTCAGTTGTCCGATCGTCCCGACGTGGCTGCGGAGTATCAACTCGCAGGCCAGCAGCTCGATGCTCACGTCGAGGCATTGATGCGTTTGATCGGCTCACTCGACAACGAAATCGACAAGTATCGTCGGGTGTCAGACCCGTCTGAAGTCTGACCGTCCAAGTCCAACTACCCCTTCAATATCGGCACAATTTAGCCGCTGACTCGATGGCGTTGCGTTGTGCCCTGCACCAGCAGGTACCGCGCTTCGCCGATCAGGTTGGCAATGGCACGGCTGGACTGCAAAGACTCCAGCGGTATGCCGTTCAACACGACCTTTTGCGCGGGATCGTCCAGTTTTTGAAGCGTCAAGTCCAACGTCCGCCCGTCTGTGCATTCGCATGTGCAAAGGTCGGGGAGTAACGCGCGCTCAATCAAGTTGCGTATTTCGAGTGTGGATAAAAATGGAACGCTCATAAACACCTCCGTCTTGATACAGGTTTGACGGAACGGGCCATGCGCCTGTTCGGCATATTTATTCATCGCCCTGGCGGCATCGATAGCGCCAAGCGGCAGGTTGAACGTTGGGCAGTGCGTGGGCCGCCGTTCATCCGGCAACTGTTTGCGTGAGCTGAACCACGCACCGCGATGACTCTTCTACCCCTAGGACCGGCGGCCGCTCGCCCTCTTCGTTTCCGGGTAACTCAACATGTTACCGGAGCCTGATGCGTACGCCAGACGTTAACCGGAGCTCAGCGACAAGGGCGGCTCGGACATTGTTTGCCTGAGACCCATCCATGCCTGCCTCGCTGCGTTCATGACTCAGGGATGCTTGATATGTCTGAACAACCGTTAATCGCAACGCACACCAGCCAACAGATTTCCTCTCCAGGGACCATGACCTCCGTGGAACGCGGCCTCTCGCTGGCGGCCGGTACGGCGCTGGTCGTCAATGGCCTTCGGCGTGGCGGATTGGGAGGTTTCCTGCAAATCTTCGCTGGCGCTTATGGGGTGTTTCGTGGAGCTACGGGGCATTGCGCCCTGAAGCAAGCCTTGACGCCGACGCCCTTTGAACAGCGCTTCAGCGCCGAGCACAACTGGCCGATCAGCGAGGCGCTGAGCCGAAGCGTGACCATCAGCCGCCCGCTGGAGGAAGTCAGGGATTTTCTCGCTCAACCCGAAAAAGTCGGTGCTTTACTGCGCTGGGTGGAAAGCGTCGAGGCGCTCGGCCCTGACAGAACCAGCTGGACCGTACGCGCGCCGGTCGGTCGCAAGGTCCAGTGGACGCTGATCAGCGTGCCAAGCGAAGCGACAAACGAGTTGCAGTGGCACACGCCTGAGGGCACCCGATGGCAGCACGACATATCGGTGCACCTGAGCGAAGCGCCCGCTGGCCGTGGCACTCAAGTCAAAGCAGTGGTGGTGTGCAAGCCTTCGCTGGGCAAGCTCGGTTATGGCATCGCACGGGCGATCAGCGCGTTTTCGGATAAAGCGCTGTTGAATGCCCTACAGGCCATCAAGCAGCAGATGGAGACGGGCGAAGTCACCACGTCACGACTGCGCCCTGATGACGACAATGATTTCTTCTATCTGCACGGGCAGCTGGAAAATGAGGCGGGCTCCTCACACGGCCCGGACTCGGTCAAAACCGGCGTAGCCGTTGAGCGGGGGGTGGTCTGATGCGCGCACTGACTTGGCAAGGCCCCAATCTTCTTCAAGTCGACAACGTTGCCGACCCCTCAATCCTCAACCCGCGCGACGCGATTATCCGCGTCACGCTGTCGTCTGTGTGCGGCTCCGACCTGCACTTGCTGGGCGGATATGTGCCGGCCATGAAGCCTGGGGACATCATCGGTCACGAGTTCATGGGCGAAATCGTCGAGGTCGGCCCGGGCGTTACCGGGCTGTCGAAAGGCGACAAGGTCATCACGATTTCCATCATCGGGTGCGGTAACTGCGAACATTGTCAGCGCTCGGACTTTTCCTGCTGCGACAATTCCAACCCCAACCCCTCCGCCACTGATCTTGCCTACGGCCAGCCGTGCTGCGGCATCATCGGTTACAGCCATGCGTTTGGTGGCTATCCGGGCAGTCATGCGACGTACATTCGAGTTCCCTACGCCGACGTGAACCTGTTCAAAGTTCCCGACGGGGTGACTGACGAGCAGGCCGTGTTTGTTTCCGATGCCGCGCCCACCGGCTATTTCGCCGCCGACAACGCGGATATTCAACCGGGTGACACGGTGGCCGTGTGGGGTTGCGGGGGTGTGGGCCAGATGGCGATCTGCAGCGCCTATTTGCTGGGCGCCGAGCGAGTCATTGCGATTGATCGTTACCCTGACCGGCTGCGCCTGGCCCGTGAGCGCGGCAAGGCGATCACCATCAACTATGAAGAAACCAATGTGCATGAGGCACTGCTGGAACTGACGGGAGGACGCGGGCCGGATCGGTGCATCGATTGTGTCGGCATGGAAGCGCACGGCACAGAGATCGACTACGCCTACGACAAGGCCAAACAGATGCTGCGCTTGCACACCGAACGCGGCACGGTGCTCCGGCAAGCGATTCGCGCCTGCCGCAAAGGCGGAACCGTGTCGGTGGTCGGGGTGTACGGCGGGCTGCTGGACAAATTCCCTATGGGTGCAATCGTCAACAAGGCACTCACGCTCAAGTCGGGGCAGCAACCGGGCCAGCGCTATGCCAATACCCTGTTTGAATACATTCAGAAAGGCGAACTCGACCCGTCCTACCTGCTGACCCACCCCATGAGCCTTGAGGATGCTCCAGAGGGCTACAAGATGTTCAAAGAAAAATCCGAGCACTGCCTGCGTGCGGTCTTCAAGCCTTAGAAACCGCTAAGTCCCCCGTCCGATGCGGTGATGAACGCCGCATCGGACATCTTTCGCCCAGCCCTTCTTAAACTAAGCAAACGCTCGTTTTAAATAATTAACGAGGGCATTGCTGCGTCAGAGAAACTAACGCCAGTATTTAGTCCATGCACCAAACCACCTAAAACCATCCGTTCAAGTGCAAAAAAAACTTATACAAACCGATCAATCGAAGAGCCACTTTGTACAAGTTTTAAGTGACACTACCGTTCATCGGCCGCCTTTAAAATCTCGAAAGCAATTTTCTCCTCACCGCTATCCCAGAAGTATCCGTCATCAACGATGGATCATGAACGCAACAGCAAACTGATTTCGGAGAGCTATTATGACAACCAGTAATAAAAATCCAGGTAACTTTGCAAACGATCGTGAGAAAGCATCGGAAGCGGGTAGAAAAGGCGGACAGGCCTCTGGCGGCAACTTCGCCAACGATCGCGAAAAAGCCTCGGAAGCCGGCAGAAAAGGCGGCCAGAACAGCCACGGTGGTGGTCGTAAATCTGAGTAATACACCAGCGCTTATTCATTAACGAGTCGGGGTTTCTATCGTGGATCGCTACTTTGCAAACAACCGGAACGCTTTGTCCGGGGAAGTTAAGGACGGCACTTTTAGCAGTCGTTTTGAACATATCGAAACGTCACTGCTCAGCGAGCCGACGCCATCCGGTCGATATGGAACACACCGACAAGTTTATGAAAAACGTTCTTCCAAGGGCGACGCAGAAGGGCGATACAGTACTGCCCTGCTTGAGCGCGATTGCCGGAATGATGGCAGTCGTTCTGCGCCACACTTTGAAGGCAGTCGCTAGTTTGTTTAGATTCAATTAATCCATTCGAGAGGACATTGAAAATGGCACAAGATAAACAAGGCAGCATGTCGGTCAGCGAAGCGGGCAAAAAAGGTGGCGAAGCCACTTCCGCCAGCCACGACAAAGAGTTCTACCAGGAGATTGGTAGTAAAGGCGGCCAAAACAGCGGAGGCAACTTCAAGAACGATCCTGAGCGCGCAGCCGAAGCCGGCAGCAAAGGCGGCCAGAACAGCGGCGGCAACTTCAAGAACGATCCTGAGCGTGCAGCCGAAGCGGGCAGCAAAGGTGGCCAGAACAGCGGCGGCAACTTTGCCAACGACCGCGAGAAAGCGTCCGAAGCAGGACGTAAAGGCGGGCAGAACAGCCACGGTGGTGGCCGGAGTGATTCCTGACCCAGCTGCAGGGGAGCCTGGCTCCCCTGTTCCACAATGATCACCCTGAGCATGCCGCGCGAACGCGTCGGGGATACCCGATCGTTCATTGCGGCATGCCTTCAGGGTTTTATATTTTCTGCCGTCCGGTTCGGCGGATTTGCCCACACTTGCCATACTTGCGTCCACTTGGAAGCTCCACGACCAACTGAGGACGCGAGGCAAATCAATGACTAGTTCAGCGACGGAGCGCCACTTGCTGTGCCAACGGCGGATTCTTGCCGAGTTCGGGGAGCAAGCCGTCATTGGTGCGGATCTTGACGCGATCCTTCAGGCGGCTTGCAAAGGTGCCGGTGAGGGCTTGGGAACGCACCTGGCCAAATTCATTCAGATCGATTCGGAAAAGCGCCAGATGTGGGTCCGCAGCGGTGTCGGCTGGACGTCTGGGGTAGTGGGGCAAGAAACCCTCGATTTGGAGTACGGCACGCCTGAATGGTATGCCCTGAGCGTCGAGCACCCTGTTATTTCGCAAAGCACTGCACTGGAAAACCGCTTCACCCTTCACCCTTTCCAGATCGACAATCGCGTCGCCGCGTTCGTCAACGTCACCGTTTACGCGCCCCATGACCAACGCCCCATCGGTATTTTTGAGGTGGACAGCCGCACGCCCCGCGCTTTCACCGAAAGCGATGTGGATTTCCTGCGCAGTTACGCAAGCTTGATCGCAGCCTGTTTCGAACGGTTCCGGATCACCGATGCGCTCAGGGAGGCCGAAGCGAAACTTCGGGAAAGCGAGCGTCGCTTGCGCCGGGCCGTCGAGTTAAACCCGCAAATCCCCTGGACGGCAGACGCCAACGGCGCCGTCACCTCCATTGATGCGCGATGGGCAGAATTTTCAGGCCTGGAGCGCGAACAAACCATGGGCCAGGGGTGGCGAGAATTTACCCATCCCTACGACATGCCCATGATCATCAAACAATGGAGCGCGTCGTTGGCCAGCCTGACACCCTTTGATGTTCAGGTGCGCCTGCAAAAAAACACCGGCAAGTACGACTGGTATCAGGTCCGCGCTTATCCGGAACTGGATGAGGCAGGCCATTGCCAGCAATGGTATGGCACGGTGGAGGACATCAGCGATCGCGTTCGGCTTGAAGCCTCCCTCAGGGACTGGAATGACAACCTGGAAGCACGAATTTCCGAACGCACCCGACAGTTGCAGGAAGAGCAACGCGAACGTGAAGCTGCCGAAGCCAAGTTGCGGCAGAGCCAGAAGATGGAAGCCGTCGGGCAGCTGACTGGCGGGATCGCCCACGACTTCAACAACCTGCTGGGCAGCATCTCGGCCAGCCTTGAGTTGATGCAAATGCGCATTGCAGCGGGTCGTGTGGCGGACATCGGCAAGTACCAGACGCTTGCCTTGACGTCCGTCAAGAGAGCCGCCGCGCTGACCGGCCGGTTGCTGGCGTTTTCACGACAGCAGCCGCTTGACCCCAAGGTGGTGGACCCCAACGAAGTGGTCGCCGGGCTCGAAGACATGATTCGCCGAACGATGGGCCCCGACGTGGTCGTGCGTTGCGACCTGGCGTCGGTGGGGTGCATCAGTTGCGACACCAATCAGCTGGAAAATGCCTTGCTGAACCTGGCCATCAATGCGCGGGACGCGATGGCCGCAGGCGGCACGTTAACCCTGCGCACTCAGCGGTTGGACATCGACGAACGCACCGGCAAGGACAAGGAAATGCAGCCGGGTCCGTACGTGCTTATTTCAGTCACCGACGATGGCTGCGGAATGAGCGAGGATGTGCTGAGGCGCGCGTTCGATCCGTTTTTCACCACCAAAAAACCAGGCCAGGGCACCGGGCTGGGGCTCTCGATGATTTATGGTTTCACCCAGCAGTCCGGCGGGCAGATCCGCATCCACAGCACCCTGAACGTCGGCACGACCATTTCGATGTACTTCCCGTTGGATACGCGCAACGCCGACAACACGCTTGAGGCAGTGGCGAACGCTGCGTCACTTCCTTCAGACAGGGGCAACGGTGAGGTCATTCTGGTGGTTGACGATGAAACGGGCCTGCGCGAGATTGCAGTGGAGCTGCTTACCGATCAGGGGTACGCCCCCTATGAAGCCATCGACAGCGCATCAGCGATGAAGCAGTTCGAGAAGCTGGACCGCGTTGACCTGCTTATCACTGACATCGGTCTGCCAGGGGCCATAAACGGCCTTGCTCTGGCCAAGACCCTCAAGGCACAGCGCCCTCAGCTCAAAGTGTTGTTCATCACCGGTTATGCCAATGCCGAGGGCATCACCGAGGGGCTGTCGTTGGGCAAAGTGCTTTCCAAACCCTTCAGCGTCACAGAGCTGTCGGACTACGTAAGGTCCGCGCTCGCTTCGGAGGCTGCCGAATCTGAAAACAGGAGATAACCATGACGATGCACGTCATTAACTTCACCGCCCCCATCACTTCCGCCACGTGCGGCCAACTGATTGAAAAGTCGTCACTGGCCATCGAACGCGGTGCCTCGTGCCTGGTGGTCAACATTGCGACCATGGGCGGCGAATGCAGCTACGGCTTCACGATGTACAACTTCTTGCTGTCGCTGCCGATCCCGGTGCATACCCATAACCTCGGCACGGTTGAATCGATGGGCAATATTGTGTTCCTGGCTGGCGAGCGGCGCACAGCCTGCGTGCACAGCAAGTTCCTGTTTCACCCGTTTCACTGGCACGTCAGTGGTTCAGTGGACCACTCAAGAATGTCCGAGTATGCGATGAGCCTGGATTACGACCTGCAGCTGTACGCAAGAATTGTCGCGGAGCGCACGGTCGATGCGCGTGAGGTGCTGGAAACCGAAAAGTACCTGACCGCTGCACCGCGCATTATCGACCCTCAGCAAGCGCTGGCCACCGGGATGATCCATGCGGTTGAACAACCGCAAATCAACGCCGCCTGCGTCAGTTACTGCATTCACGCTTAGCCGGCCACCCGCCGCACAATCAGATGAATCTGGTCAATGTCCCGAGGCGCCGTGATGCTGACGTTGGGCGCACTTGGGCGTGCGACCACCCGGCGCCAGTTCGCCACGGCCCGGGCGTGCCGTTCGCTGGCCGCCGTCCATTGCGGACCAAAGGCAGTGTTTTGCCTGACAAGGCGCATGTACTCGTCCGTGGCTGCCTGCAGTTCGAGCTTCACGGTCAGAAGCTCGATCTCGTATGGATTACTCATTTAGCTGGCTGTTCCCTAGGTGCTCAAGCTCCAACAAACGAAGCGTTGAAGGTCAGAAAGCGTATGCGCCGAAGCACGTGACGCTTGCCAGCCTGGCAACGTGACAGTCCGTTTTATACGGTTTCGCCAAGACAGTTCAATGGCAATATGTCGATTGTAGACGAATGACCGCGCCACCTTCCGGCAGGAGTCTATCTAACCTCCTGCTAGCGAAACGGCGAAGGCGGGTTACCGATTGAGGGCATATTCGGTCAGCGCAGCGGCACAGGCTTCGATGCCATTCTCAGTGATGATTTCAAACCCGTGTGTGTTCTCCGTGGGGATCGCGATGCACCCGGCCTTGGCCGCCGAGCCGACGCTCATGACGGCGCTGGCATCCGAGGCAAATTCCACCAGCAGCGCCACCTGTGCCTCATACCCTGCCCGTTCGCTGGCGGCCATCAGGTCGGTAACGACACGTCGGGTATAAACGCCTTTCTGGTCCCCGGTGTTGATGATGGGGTGGTCGTCCAGGCGTGTACCGTATTCAGCCAGAACCGGGCCCACCTCCACCGCAATGATCGTGTCCCCCGGCAACCGGGACGCAGCGTACATCGCGCCGGCGTTGGATTCTTCCTCAAGGGTTGTGCAAACCAGCCATACATCCTGGTTCAGCTCCGCACGTCTCTCGCTCAGACCTTTGGCGGTCAGGATGACCGCAAGCAGCGGCGCCCTGTCATCCAGAAAGTGCGCCGCAATCGCATCCGGCAGATACCACGGCGCACGCCAGTGTTTGCTCAGGACCACGCGAGTGCCCGGCCGCACGCCGGCGTTGGCGAGGTCCTCGCGCGCGCGTCGGGTAACAACATGCACATCGGCCCACTGGACGTTGCCTTGCAGCACATCCTTGCTTTGTTGAGAGCCGCCGCTGCTGTGCATCGACCCAAACGACAAGACACCGGGCAATACGCCGCTGTCACCCAAAATATCCACCGGCGCCGCGCCGAAGCTGATTGGCTGTGCGCCGCCGAGCGCTTGAACCTGCAGCGTGCCGTCTTCGTCGACCAGCTTGACGACCATCGCGATCTCGTCGAGGTGCGCCATGATTTTTATGCCGTCGTCGGGATCGGCATCACGCGATGCCTTGATGCGGCCAACGACATTGCCAGCGCGGTCCTCAGTCACTTCATCGCAATAACGCGCCAGCTCTGTCTTGCAGATAGCGCGCACTTCATCTTCCTGACCACCGGGCCCATAGGCCATGAGCAGTTTTTCCAGAAGGCTTTTGTTCTCGCTGTTCATTCACATCTCCAGCAACGATTTCGCTGCAGGTAAAAAACGCCTGCATGGTCATGGCAGATCAGGCGGTCCCAGCCCGTGCCGTGTCCAAAAAGTGACTGTCCAGCCCCATCATGGTTCGGCCCCTGAGCCTGAACGTAGCTTCAACGTAGCCTGAACGTAGCCTGAATGTAGCCCCGGCGACCACTTGTCCGGCCGACCCGTGATGCTCTTGGCACTCTGCCAATGCAACACGTCAAAAAAATTTAGAGCTATCGCCGTCAGGTGATGAACACACAACGCAGCACTGTGGTGAAACACGCATGTTTACGGCCGAGACAGCCCATCGTCTCCTCCTCGGGCAAGGAAACTGGGTCACGCTGTTGGAAATCGCCCTGCGCGCAGCTGTTCTGTTTGCGCTGATTATCTGCTCAATGCGCATGCTCGGCCGCAGGGTCGCTTCGCAGTACACCTTGTTCGAGCTGTCGGTGGTGGTGACACTCGCCGGCGCGGTGGGCGTGCCTTTGCAAGCCACTGAACGGGGCCTGCTGCCACCGGTTTTCATCATGATGGCGGTAATCGTTCTGCAGTATGCGATGGCGAAATGGAGCGTTCGCTCGCCGGGGTTCGAGACCGTGATCTCCGGGGCCGTCAGCACCATCATCCACCATGGCGAGCTTCAGCTGGACGAGCTCAAACGTGCGGCACTGTCGCGCGAGCGGCTGTTCGCCATGCTTCGCTTGCGGCAGGTTCAGCACCTGGGTCAGTTGAAAAAAGTTTACCTGGAGCCTTCTGGCGATCTTTCGATTGTCTACGCCGAATCGCCCCGCCCCGGGCTTTCGATACTCCCGAAGATAGACTCGCGGCTGCGTGAGGCCGTCGCCGTGGCCACCGAAGTGAGTTGCAGCAGTTGCGGGCACACGGAGCCCGACACCCAGCAGCAGCGCAACACGTGCATCAATTGTGGCGACACGGAATGGATACCCGCCGCCCGCGAGTTGGACGACTGACCATGGAACAATTTCTTTCCAACGCGCACCGCATCCTGATCGGCGACAACCCTTGGTCGTTTCTGCTGGAGGTGTTGCTCAGAAGCGCCGTTATTTATGTCCTGCTGTTTGTCACCATGCGCCTGATGGGCAAGCGCATGGCTGCACAGCTGAGTGTGTCCGAGCTTGCCGTGATGATTACCCTGGGTGCTGCCGTTGGCGTGCCGCTGCAAACCGCGCAACAAGGTTTGTTGCCCGCTGCAGTGCTGCTGATCTGCGCGCTGATTTTTCAGCGTGGGTTATCGACCCTTTCGGTTCGCAAGCGCTCCATCGAAGTTCGCGTGCAGGGCGATGTCACCCTGTTGCTGATCGACGGGCGCCTGCTGATGGGCAACCTGCACGCCTCGCGACTGACGCCGGCGAGGGTCTTTTCCGAGTTGCGCGCCCAGGGCGTCCATCAGTTGGGCGAGCTAAGGCGGGTGTACCTCGAATCAACCGGGGACTTCAGCATCGTCCGCTACAAACGCCCGCGCCATGGCCTGCGGTTAATGCCCCCTGCCCGCTTTGCACTCGATCTGCCGGGCCATTACAGCGGTCGTCTGGCCTGCTGTTGCTGCGGCAACGTCTGTGAAATCCGACCCGGTGGGCAGACGCAAAAGTGCTCGTATTGCCATAACGTGCAGTGGACCGTCGCGGTCGGCGAGGACCTGCGCTCCGAGCTGCACGACGAGGGCGGCTCTGATCCCCATTTGCAGTGAGTGATTCGACCATTCGTCAGGCGGCGCCGCTTGCCAGGCGGCCGCCCGTCAGACACGGGAAGTCCGGCCTCTGGCCGTGCAGTCGGTAAGTTGAACCCGGCAAATGTTTTCAATCCGGCGACTGGAGACTGCAGATGACGACGACCCTATCCAACTTGCTCGACAACAAAGGCACGCCCCTGGACAAGCAGGTGTTCACCTGGAAGGACATGGCTGGCAAGCCGATTTCAAAACTCGACGATGATGCATTTACCCGCGTACGCGTCATCCTGATGAATGGCGTGGAGTCTGATGCCCTGCGCCTGAAACACTTCGGGGCACGCTTCCACAAAGAACTGCAGGCACCGCTGGCGCTGGTGCGTCGAGCCGAACAGCACCAGATGACCATGGTGAACTGGATGCTCAGTGCCGATCACTCACCACTGGAAACGACCGTGGCTTATGAACAGGTCGCCATCGAGGTGACCGCCGCGGTCGCGCAAACCGAGCCTGACCCGTATCAGGCGCAAACCTACCGCTTCGGGTTGCTTGAAGACTTCGACCACTTGTACCGCTACTCCGCGATGCTGGATCGGCTCGAGGGCAAGGATGCCAACAACATCCTGCAGGGCTACACCGACATCGTCCCTGGCCGGCCTACCAGCGAGCACCACCGGGCACCCAGCGACGACCTGCGCGACAACTACCAGAAGGACAGCGCGACATTGATCACCAAGATCCATGCCGCGCTGATCACCGGGGCGGAATACCAGACCCACGATTACTACATGAACATCGGCCCGACCTTCGCCGACCCGGTCGCCCGCGCCTTGTATGCCGAAATCGCCTCGGTCGAGGAGCAGCACGTCACTCAGTACGGCTCACTTCAGGACCCCAGCGAGACGTTCATGGAGAAATGGCTGATCCATGAGGCGATGGAGGTTTACACCTACGCCAGTTGTGCGGAGCAAGAAGAGAATCCGCGCATCAAGGCGATGTGGGAGCGCTTCCTGGATTACGAACTGGGGCATTTGAATCTGGCGTGCGAGTTGTTCAAAAAGCATGAGCGGCGCGACCCCGCTGAAATCCTCGCGGGCGATTTGCCGAACATGATCGCGTTCAAAAGCCAGCGTGACTTCGTCCGCGAAACCCTCTCCCGGGAAGTGGACCTGCGCGCCCATGGCATCGATTACGTGAGCAAAGAGAACGAAGGCCACGCCTCGCTTGAGTACCGGGCGCAGCTCAACTCCAAGGGCGTACCGGCAATGGCTGTGTCGGCCGGCTACACCTGGAAACCCGGCACCGAACTGAACCGTAAAGCGTGAGGAATCCCACATGAGCAACACAGAATTGAAGCTGCGCATGAATCGCACCGGCGCTCAGATGTCCCCTCTGGACACGCAGAAGCAAATCGAAGCCACTGAACGCTTCCCCGCCGACATCCCGGCCGACGGCATGCAGTTGTTCGAGGAGCGCCAGCAGGCGATTGTCGACGCAGACAATGTGGGCTCGATTCCCGTGCCCGGTTCAGCCAAGGGCATGCTCAAAAGCGCGCTGGACAAGCTGCGAGGGCATAACCCCGAAGTGTTGATGGACAAGCTCGGTGAACGCCTGGCATTCGAGCGCACCGGGGTTCGGCTGTATGACGCGATGATCGCCAAGGCGTCATCTGCCGAGGGCGGCAACCTGGAGCTGACCGAGTCGCTGCGCCACATCCAGCGTGAAGAGCAAGAGCACATGGAGATGGTCTGGCGAGCGATCGAAACACTGGGGGCTGACCCCACGAGCATGACGCCGTGTGCCGATGTCGCCGGGGTGAAGGCCCTGGGGGTGATGCAGGTACTTACCGATCCGCGCACCACGGTTTCACAATGCCTGAACACGCTGTTGACGATTGAACTGGAAGACAACGACGCGTGGGGGCTGTTGATTGACCTGACGCGGCAAGCAGGTCACCCGCTGATTGCCAAGGAGTTTCAACATGCGCTGGAGCAGGAAGAGAAGCACCTGAGCACTGTACGGGCTTATGTGCGTGACAATCTGATGGCGCAGGTCAGTTAGCGATTGACCCTGGGCAATTGGACGGTGGGTACGGACGTGCCATTGGCTGCGGTGGCACGTCTGAGTGAAGGGAAAACATCAGGGGCTGTTCGGGCAGCTAAGAGCGGTAGCGGGAGTGGGTATAAGTTCGAAGGATGCGGAGGCTCTAATTCCTTTCGCGGGCAAGCGCGCTCCTACAATTGACCGCGTCGTTGGAGGCATTTCCGTTCAACGCCAGACAGCTCAATCAACGGGGACTGCGGGATGCACGAAAATCGCTGGCGCGCGGTCCCTTGTAGGAGCGCGCTTGCCCGCGAAGGCGTCCTCACAGACACATCCGGAATATCTGTTCACTGCCGGGCTGATCGGTTCTGTTCTAGCCTGAGCTAGCCCCTGGAACATATGCGAAGGAACGCCAATGCCACAAAGAAGCGCTGATTTGCGGTCAGGACGATATTCGGAGGTTGGCCAGATCTACCTGCTGACCTCCGTCGTCAATGGCAGACAACCTCTTTTTTCCGACTGGCGCACTGGCCGATATGTGGTTGATGAATTCCGGCGAGCCCAGCAGGCAGGCGTAGCGGAGTCTCTCGCCTGGGTCGTCATGCCCGACCATTTCCATTGGCTGGTAACGTTGAATACGGGGACGCTGGGTATGCTGGTGCGGCGGGTCAAGTCGGGTAGCGCGCTCTCGATAATGCGGGCCGGTTGCACCCCGCTCAGGGTATGGCAGAAGGGTTATCACGACCGGGCAATCAGGCGTGAAGAGGATTTGCAGGCGGTCGCGCGTTATATCGTCGCCAACCCATTGAGGGCCGGTCTGGTAAAACACGTTGGCGATTACCCGCTGTGGGATGCTGTTTGGCTGTGAGATTTTTCGCGGGCAAGCGCGCTCCTACAATTAACCGCGGCGTTGCGTCCTTTGTCGCCAAGACGATAATCGCGGCAATTATCGTCGGCCCAAACAGACGCGGCCACGCAGACGGTGCAGGCACATGCCGGCTGTGGACTGGGGATTGTCCACCGAGATCGTAGGTCGATACGGTCCGGTGTAGGAGCGCGCTTGCCCGCGAAGGCGTCCTTCCACGCGCTGGGTCTGTTGGATCACGACACATAGCTCTCGGCCACCTACCCTCGTTATCCCATTGATGGTAATGCATCAGGGAGCGTTTCTGGAGGATGGCGGGCAAAGCTCAGCGTCGCCTCAACTTTGGCTGGCTGTTTTTCGGGCAGTGTCGATGTGCAGATCAATCGCCACTGTGTCCACGCGGTCCCGCTGGCAGACAGACAGCCCTTGCAGCGTCTTGGCGTAGACCTCATCGGCGGTGTCTTTGAGCTGTTGCCATTCCGACAAGTCGATCACCTCGCGCAGCACCAGCTCATCGGCCCGATTGATCAGCGTCTGATAAAAATCGTCCGGGAGATCGAGCCGGTAGTTGTCGTCCTCGAGCAGCAAGTGCCAGGCCCTGACTTCCCTCTCTTTGGTGGTATTGGTCATCGTTCGGCTCCTGGTTTCGTTTCAGGTCTGCATCCGAAAAGGTGCGGGCTTGAAACCCGCACCCTGCAGCAGCCCCTGCATCAATATCGGTAGACGGCCGCAGCGCCTGTCTCTGTCGGCATCAGCCGTTCAGGAGGCACGACCACCACCTCGCCGCCGCAGCGGATCACCGACAGGATCAACTCATCAAGCACGTCTTCCGACTCTGCCGACGCGTCGGGCTGCAGCACAACGTCGCCGCTTTCGGGGTTCAAACTGCCTTGCACCCAGCGCTCAGCCTCGACCAGCAGCAATGCGACCCTGCCCTCTGTGGCGGCGTGGGCAATTTCCGGCAGCTCGCTGGCACTCTGGCGCTGCCCCACGGCGACACCGTAACGATCAAGCGCAGTGTTAAGGCGCTCATCGTGTCGCAGGCGCATCATCTCGCCGCACAGCGAACGAAGCTTGTCCGATGCCAGGGTTGCGGGGTCTTTTTCAATCCCCGTCGGCAACAATGAAGCATTGCGGCTAACGGCTCTGAACACGGCCTGGTTCTCCGGCAAGGCGACCAGAATCAGCGGCAGCCCGGACAGGCTTGAGCAATGTTCCGTGATCTTGCGATCGACAATCCGGAAGAACCGCTCGCGGTCCAGATTGATCTCGTCCTGCTTACCGCCTCCGCCGGACTCATGCATCATCGGATCGCCACGCTCGCCGCCGCCGCTGAACCCATCCGGATGCCCCTGCTGGTTGCGTGGCGTCAGTTCATCGCCCAACGCCTGCTCAAGGGTGGTCGGTACGGCGTCCGGCAGCTGGATCTTTTGCAGGGTCTGCGCCGAGCCTTCGTACAGGCACACGCTGTTTCTCGACAGGCACAGCACTTGATAGCGCTCGGTCATGGGCGCCAGTCGCAGTAAAGGCTTGAGATACGGGTGGCTGTTGACGACAGCGATTTCCGGCACGGGCTGCTGCAGCCCCACCACATGAAAATGTTCGAGGCCTCCAAAGACGGCGATTCCCTCCGGACAGCCATTCCAGAAGTCGTGGTCATCCACCAGCGCCTGGAAAGGCTCAAGCAGGGTGTCGGGGGCGATTTGCGGATAATGCTGCCCCAGCGCGCCGCCCAACGTCTTGATGAGATTTTTGAAGCGGATCGGGTCTTGGGTGCGCTCCGGGAAAGTGCGGTGGGTGGGCATGTACACGCTCAAGTTCGGTCGGTCTGCCAATGCCAGCAGCGAACTCAGAGTCTGTTGGGTAAACGGTTGAATCGTGACCATAACGTACTCCTACGCTTTTACTCTTTTCCCAAATCCGCCTGTTTGGCCAGGAACTCGTCTTCCAGCATCGCGTCGATTTCGGCTGCGGAATCTTCCTGGACCGGTGGCGCCGTGAGGTGCCCTGTGGATTCAACTTTGGGGGACAGGCGGCCTACCAGATGGTCCAGCGCGTGGCTCATTTTGCGAGCAGCACCGGCAACTGCCAGATCAAGACTTTCTGCATGATGCGTGACCGACAGTGAGCTGTGCCCCTTGGGCCGCGCTTCGATCTGGCACCTCTTGTCCTGAGCGCCGGACCTTTGCGCATTGACGTCACCGACATGTATTTCAATACGGCTCAAAAGTTCGGTGTAGCGCTCCAGTTCATCGACCACTGCACTGCCGACCCACTCCTGAAGTTCGGCACTGCCTTCAATATGATTGCTGTCCACTTGAACTTGCATATATCCATCCTCCACGTCGATACAGAATGTGTCTGTTTGCCTGTAGAAGAGACTCGCGCGCATCAGTTCCTGACAACGAACACTTGGGCAACTGAGCGGTAGTTGCAGCGGTCTCGACTGTTAACTAACGAAGCGGTGTTTTATTCAGCCGTCCTGCGTTCCGTGGCAGTCGGCAGTGCGCGGTACGCAATAACCAACTCAACGCGCCGGCCCACTCGCCTTGCGGCTACTGATGAGCCCGCTGTTCGCTTACCCGCTGGGGCTGTTGATTAAGCCGAGCGGTGTTCACCGGCGGGTGTGTTTGAAACAACGAGGCAGTAAAGAGCGTCACACTTTTCTTGACGCCGTTTTGTACATAGTGAAATTCGAAATGCGCTGGAATATTCATGAGCGTGCCCAACCACTTTTATTTTTTGTTCAACTCTTTTGAACGGACCTGCGGTTGTTCCTGAAAATCTACTGGTGCGACAGGCGGCAGCTTCGCCAATACCTCCCTGGCATTTGGACGCAACCTCTGTTCAGCGGACCGGTCCATGCTAAGTCACGACTTAGAGCAAGGTGTTTTTTCGATGAAATCAACCGTCGCCGCCTCAGGCTGGTCCCGGCGCTTCAAGCAGCAGCCACGTTTATGGACACTGACGTGCGCCTTCGCGGTAGCGGCTGTAATCCTGACGGTCTGGAGCGTCGTCAAAGCGGTGTTCCACACCGAAGGCCCATACGCCTGGTACGCCTTCGCGGGCGGGACCGGTGGCTTCATCGCCACGGCATTGGGTGCGGCCGTGGCATTGGCCCTCAGGGAGATCTCGGCCAAGGTTCAGGACGTCATGCTGGGGTTTGCAGGCGGCATGATGCTCGCGGCGAGTACGTTCTCGCTGATTCTGCCCGGGCTTGAGGCCGCGAGAACCCATACCGACAGCGCGCCATTGGCGGCGACAGTGGTAATCGCCGGGCTGGCATTGGGTGTGGCCTTGATGCTGGCGCTGGATAACCTGGTGCCGCACGAGCATGAAACCATTGGCCGGCAAGGGCCGACCTCCGAACGAATCCATCGGGTCTGGCTGTTCGTTCTGGCGATCACACTGCACAACTTGCCTGAAGGCATGGCCATCGGCGTCAGCCTGTCCAACGGTGACCTGGGCGTGGGTATCCCGTTGACGAGCGCGATTTTGTTGCAGGATATTCCTGAAGGGCTGGCGGTGGCGATGTCGCTGCGAGCCACCGGCCTTAGCGCGGGTAAAGCGGCGTTGGTCGCGATGGGCTCGGGGCTGATGGAGCCACTGGGTGCCATTATCGGCTTGGCAGCATCGACCGGCTTTGCCTGGTCCTATCCGGTCAGCATGGGGATCGCTGCGGGCGCGATGATCTTCGTCGTGTCCCACGAGGTCATCCCCGAAACTCACCGCAACGGTCACCAGACCCCAGCGACGCTGGGGCTGATGTTGGGGTTTGCGGTGATGATGTTTATGGACACTGCGCTGAATTGAGCTGGAAGGCGGCCGCTGGAATCATGTCTGGGAGCGGATGAGGGAGAACCTCATCCTGGGGGCCAGCAGCTTCCCGGCTGAAGCCGGTCCCACAAAACTGGTTGCAGAGAAGGTGAAGTCAGCGCCGGACGTTGAATCGTTGTCGTGCGGCAACGGTTTCAAAGTTCTGGTCCGCATCCGAATTGCGCGAAGCCAGTTCCAGTGCTTGTTGCCAATCAAGGGAAGGGTCCAGCCAGCGCATCGCGCTGTCACGGTCCAGAGCAAGCAGTTGCAAAGGCCCCAATGCGCCTCCACCCCCATACGTCACCAGCACCAGCCCGTTACACCCGCTCGGGGATTCGCTGACCTGCGCCAGAGCCGCAAGGTAAGTCGGCTCGCCGCCAACAGGTCGCTTGTAGGTGAAACGGCCCGCGCCAGTGCTCGTATTATCCAGGCTGAAATCAAACCAACCGTCCACTGCCACCACCGCACGGCCTGTGCTGCGCATGCGGTCGAATACTTTTGAACGCATGACGATTTCCAGCGGCAAATGCGTCAGCGGCGGCCGGGTGCCCATGCTCCAGACCGGGGACCATCCCCAGCGAACATGCTGGCAGCACAACTCGCCGTTTCTGTTCATTACCGCGGCCAATCGATGGTTTGGGCGAATGATGTGGTGATGGTCCCTGAGGTCCGGGCAGACACGGCTGCCTCCCGGCCCCACGCTTTCAAGGGGCTGCGTGCCCGTGAGTTCCGGAGGCCAGGCGCCATGCGCCAGGCAGTGAAGGTACGCGTCGGAAGAGTACAGCTGAGCAATGCATTCACACATATCGGACACCTGGCAGTTTGAAGGCGCTGCTGTTGTCCTCTTATCGCCAACCCCGTCGCCGGTTTTGCCAAGGCACAGAACAGCAGTGCGAAAATTCTCGTGCCCTCTTCTTTGTGAAGGGCTACGCAATTTCGAGCGGGGTACCCGAGCTGGGTTCGTCCGTGAAGGGTGCAAAGCCGACCAGCGGAACCTTCGTAATTTCAATCGCTTATGCATGTCCTCGTTTGGATCGGCAGTGTCGGCGCATGCACCTGAGTGAATGCAAAAAGCGGGACCCACGCCAATGCACCGACTGTCGGCCAACGGCTCGCACGCGTTAAACCATTCGGTTTCAACCGCCCTCAACCCTTCAAGCTGATCACGCAGCGCTGCTGCCGGAGACGCGCGTAAGCGAGAGCGCTTTTTGAGCTCGACAGCCAATCCACTGACTTGAAGGAGCATAAAAAATGGATGAGGAAACCCTCAGAAAAACCGCCTATCGCATCTGGGAAGAACGAGGCCGGCCCGACGGCCAGGATTTTGAACACTGGCTACAAGCCAGGCAGGAATATGACGACAACGGCAACGATGGTTTGCCGGGCTCTATTTCCAGCAGCGTGACGCCTCCGGGCGTCGGAGAGTCGCTGGACAACCTCAGCACCGATGCAGCCCGCGCTGAGACGCCCCCACACACAGGCGCCAGAAGCAAAGGCAAACGCACAACTAAAAGAAGCTGACGGATCTGCCGCTGGTCGCACGTCTGGGCCAACGGGTTTATCTCGCCAAGTTGTGTGTCATGCCAGCGCAGCGAACGATGCGATCTTTTTTCAGAGGAGGCTGACGTGGCCGATGTTCCAGACAGCGCCCGCTTCGACGAGTCCGTGCGACTGCTGATCGAGGGTTATGGGTTTATCTCGAAACGCTGCAAGGCACTGCAAAGCGATGTCTTCCAGACGCGCCTGCTCGGCAGACGCACCCTGTGCATGAAAGGTGAACCTGCAGCGCAGCTTTTCTACGACGAAGCACGGTTCACTCGCGAAAAAGCCGCCCCCTTGATGCTGCAAACGACCTTGTTGGGGCGAGGTGGTGTTCAGGCCCTGGACGGACAGGCGCATCGCGTGCGCAAGCGAATGTTTCTGTCGCTGCTCACTCAATCCGGGATCGACGCGTTGCTCGCACAGGCCGAGCGCGAGTGGGACAGTCGCATGCATGAGTTAACCACCGCGACAGATGCGCCCATCGATCTCTTCGTGGAGGTGCAGGCAATTTTCTGCAGGGCGGTGTGCGCCTGGGCGGGCATGCCGCTGCGGTCCGAGGATGTTGCGCCAGTGCGAGCAGACCTTGCTTCGTTGATCGACGGCGCAGGCAGTGTCGGCCCGCGCTACCTGCGCTCAGTGATTGCTCGTCGTCGCGCGGAGCGCTGGTGTGGCCGCTGGATAAAGCGCACTCGTGCCGGTGAATACGTGCCCGCTGCCGACAGCGCGCTTGCAGTGATCAGCGCCCATGTCGACGCGAATGGCCGGCCGCTGAGCGTCAAGACCGCGGCTGTAGAATTGCTTAACGTGCTGCGCCCGACGGTTGCGGTGGCGCACTTCGTGTTGTTTTGCGCGCTCAATTTGCGCTGGCACCCGGAGTGGAGAGACCGGCTCGTGGAACAGCCCCAGCTCGTCGAGCCCTTCGTTCAGGAAGTGCGCCGTCTTCACAGCTTCTTCCCCTTCGCGGCGGCTCGCGTACGGCAGACATTTTCCTGGCAGGGGTTGGAATTCAAAAAAGGCCGGCGCGTGCTGCTGGACCTGTTCGGCACCAATCGTGACGGCACGCTCTGGGCTGATGCAGAGCTGTTTCGCCCCGAGAGGTTCGTGCATAAAACACCCGGAGCATTCGAGTTCATCACACAGGGCGGCGGCTCGCCCGAAGAAGGCCATCGCTGCCCCGGCGAGCGATTGACGATCGCACTGCTCAAGCTCACCACATTGAAGCTGGTCAACGATGTGGAATACAGCGATCACTCATTGCCTGCGGACATCGACTTGCGTCGCCTGCCGATGCTGCCAACGGATCGCTACTTGATCAAAGGTATTCGGGCCAGCAGCACCAGCGTCCATCCTGACTAGGCAACGTTTGCCGGCCGGCTCGCGTGTGCGCGTTTAAATGGCTGTAGCAGCGGTCTGCGTTTGATCACGCATCCAGCGACGCCGCCTGCAGGTCGCACAGTTCAATCCGGTCGTGGCTGCACATGATTCGCAAGCCTTCCAGTTCGGTCAGCGCCAAAGCGCGCAGTCGGTTTTGCGTGGTGACGCGCGCCGCATGATCGTGGTCCATCATCCGTTGGTAGAACCTCAGCCCAGGCGGGCAATGACGGCTGGGCTTGTGCACTTCGTCGCGATGAAAGTAGGCATCTCCGGCGTGCAGTTTCCAGTGGCCCTGATTGTTCACGGCGATGCCGGCATGGCCGGGGCTGTGGCCGGGCAGTGGCATCATCAAAATGTCCACGTCGCTGTCCAGAACCGGCCGAACGCTGGAGAAGCCATTCCACTGCTCGCCGCCGGGTTCATAAAAGCGCCAGTAGCGGCTGCGCTGCCATTGCGGCTCGCGGTAGCGACGGACGGCACGCCAGTTGTCCAGCGTCTTGGCCGCGGTGTATTCGTTTTGCATCACATGAATCATGGCATCGGGAAAATCGCTCAGCCCGCCAGCATGGTCGAAGTCCAAATGCGTCAGCACGATGTGGCGAACATCCGAGGGCTGGAACCCCAGTTGCCGAACATGCGCCATTGCCGTCAGCGAGTGCTTGAGTTTGATGTTGTTCAGGCGCCGAAAGAACGGCGCAATGCGGTCCGGATTGTCGACATCGGCGCTGCCGAACCCGGTGTCCACCAGGATCAGTCCGTCACGGTCGGTTTCTATCAGCCAACAGTGGCAGACCAAGTGGGCGAACAGCCCAGGCGTGCTCCCGTCAAACAAGCGTCCGCCAAAGGGACACATGCACCCGCAATCCAAATGATGAATGTTCATGATGAAGTCGCCTGCGCTGGAGATTCAAACCGTCAGGGTTGAGTGGCCAGATGCACGGAAAATTCGAACTGGCTTGACTGGATGACCCGTCGAGGTGCGGATGATTCAGCTTTTTGGCGCAGGCTTTCACGGACGGTTTTCATGTGGCCCAGAACGACTGGCCACGCACAGACGTACGCGCCGAGCGCCTGTGGCGATACGGGACCGCTTAAGGCTTTTGCGTGAGCAGATGCTGCAAAAACAGCTCGCCTGCCGCCGACAATCCAGCGCGCGAGCGCACGCAAACACTCAGTTCACGGCTCGCCCATTCGTCCTCGATCCGGATGATTTTCGCGCCGTTCAGGTGGTAAATACCTGCGCTGCCTTCGGGCATGATGCCAACGCCGATGCCCGCCTGCACCATCAGAAACAGCGCGTCGTAGCTGGCGACTTCCATGCGGATGCGCAGTGAGCGACCCGCGTCGTTGGCGGCCTTGATGAGCTGGAAATTCAGATGGGTGCCACTGCGCAAGGCGACATAGCCGTGGTCAAGGGTCTCGCTGAAGCGTACAGACTGGCGCGCGGCGAGTGGGTGGTCAGCAGGGACGATTAGCACCAGTCGGTCGCGGCGAAACGGGAACACTTCAATGTCGGCCCCGTGGGGCAGTCGCGTGAAGATGCCCACCTCAGCACGGTTCTCGGCGACGGCTTTGGTGATCGCCAGGCTCTGTTGCTCCTCGATCACCACATTGATCAGCGGGTACAGCGCCATGAATGACTTGATCAAGCCAGGCAAGAATTGAGTGATGGCAGAGATGTTCGCGAGCACCTGCACTGACCCGCGTGTCCCGTTGGAGTAGTCGCGCATCTGCACGACGATGTCATTGAGGTTATTCAATGCACTGCGGGCCATGAACAGCAGTGACAGGCCGGCGTCCGTGGGGGTGATGCCCTTGTTGGTGCGGTTGAGCAATCGGGAGTCGAGCAGGTCTTCCAGCTCGCTGAGTCTTTTGCTGACCGCCGCCGCTGCAATGTGCTCGCGCTTGGCCGCGGCGGCGATGGTGCCTTCTTCGACGACGCTGACAAACAGTCGCAACGAGACGGGGTCGAGCTTCATGTGGGATACCGGGCGTGCTGCCTGTGTGGCCGCCATAGTACCCCGTCGGACGTCGACTCAGAATGCGCCAGACAACAGATGCCCTGCGTTCGGAACCTGCGCCTTGAGGCCCAGAGTTTTGAGCATCTGGTAAACCGTGGCCACCGATGCCGACAGCACGGGTTTGTCGAGCCGGTCCTGTACGACCTGGATGGCTGGTAGCGAGGGCATCTGTACGCAGCACGACAGCACCACCCCGTCGGCTTGCCCGATGTTAAGCCGATCGGCGTGGGAAACCAGATCCATGGGGTCAAGCCTTCCGACCTGCAAATTGTCGGAAACCTCCAGGCTGATGGCGTCCACCACCTCAATTCCGGCCGCCTCGATGTAATCGACGACCTGCTGGGTAAGGGGCTTCATGTAAGGCGTGATGATCGCCACTTTCTTGTAGTCGAGCATGTGCAAGCTATCGATGAGCGCGCCGGCCGAGCTCAACACAGGGGCATCTGAGGCGTTACCGGCGACGGTCTTGCTCAGCCGCGCTTGAGAAACCGAGTGATACCCGGCGCCTTGGCACATGATCGCGACCAGGCAGGCGTAGGCCATGACATCCACTCGTGCATCGCTCAGTTCGAGTGCGCAGCGGTCGCTGTCGATGTCCATCTTTTTCAGTTCTTCCGGGCTGACTTTCATCATGCGCATGCGTGACGAATGGAAGGTGAAATACTCGTCCGGAAACAGGGAATAGCGAGACGTAAGCATCGCCGGGATCTCGGTTTCCATGGTGGTGTTTGAGCTGGGCACGATTTGGCCAATACGGAAATGCTTCACAGGGTTTCTCCATTTCGCCAGACGGCGCGGGTCAAGTGCGACCCATGCTAGGAGCGTCCGGATGAGGCGTATATCAGGGAATGGCGAGGCTGCCATCGCGGTGGGCGATGGCAGGCAGGTCGGCAGGTCGGCAGGTCGGCAGGTCACGGTCCGATGTCAACCACGTCACGTCAAGCCGACCTCAATCGCCCTGTAGGAGCCGGCTTGCTGGCGAATGCGTCGTGTCAGTCGACACCTTCAGCGCTGAACCACCGCGTTCGCCAGCAAGCCGGCTCCTTGTATCTCGACTTTGTCTTCTCAGAAGGTAAAGTTCTCGACTGATCATCGAGGGAAAGGCGTGAAGATGACCGGCTCCTAGTGGCGTTGTAGCCTGCGAAGTAGATCCATTCTCCGCCTTTCCAACCTCACTCATTGAGCTCGTACGATATCTAGAGCCACTTTGTGAGCTCGCATTTACAAGGTCGAAGCCGAGTGACGCGATGATTGATCTTTAGTTGAAAAGGAGAACAGCATGTCTTCATTCGTTGGCGTTGACATGGCCAAGAATACTTTTGATGTTGCGACGCCGTTGGACAATGGCAAACACCGCACCAAGGGCAAGTTGAGCAATGATGCCAAGGGCTTTGCCGAGTTCGAGTCCTGGCTTCGCAAGCACGCCACAGCGGACGCGCTGATTGTCATCGAGGCCACGGGTAATTATCACGAAGCGTTGGCTGACTTCCTTTTTCAAAAGGGATATCGGCTTCATATCGCGAACCCTGCCACCACCGCCGCTCACGCCAAGTCGGAGTTGTCACGCAACAAGACTGACAAGACTGACGCCAAACTCATCTCCGATTTCGCCATGCAGAAGCATCGCAAGTTACGGCTTTGGGTGCCTGAGCCACAGTCGCGGCGCCGTCTGAGGGCTTTGGTCCGCCGCTTGGAAGATCTCAACGAGATCCGCCAGATGGAGAAAAACCGCTTGGAAGTTGCCAGCCCGAACGTCGTAACGTCGATCGAATCGGTGATTGCTCATGTCTTGGAAGAAATCACCAAAACGGAAAAAGCGATCAAGCAACACATCGACGATGATCCTGACCTACGCGGCAAGAGCGAGTTGATGACCTCCATTGATGGTCTAGGCGAGAAGACCGCCGCGCTGATCCTCGCGGAACTGGGAGACCCTCTGGACTACGAAGGACCGAAAAAACTTTCTGCCTTCGCTGGATTATCGCCCAGACAGGACCGCTCTGGAGGCTACGTGGGTCCAACCCGCATAAGTCGAACCGGCTCGTCGCGACTCAGGGGCGGCCTTTACATGCCCGCGATCGTAGGAATACAACACAATGTGGTGCTGAGAGAGTTCGCCAAGAGATTGAAGGCGAACGGAAAGGCTCCCCGGCAAATTATCTGTGCAGTGATGCGTAAGATGTTGCACTTGGTCTATGGCGTGCTTAAAAGCAACAGGCCTTTCGAACCTGAAATTGCTTTGGCTCATTAACGGCTGATCAAGTAGGACTTGAATGGCTAGGATGTCGCTGCGGGATGGGCCGCGGGCGTATATTCGTGCCTGCTTGAAAAGCAGCAGCGCTAGCGCGCTGCTGGGCTTGCAGTAGGAGCATTAAGACGATATCTACAGATCGCGTTTGCCGCGGAAGGGTTTGTACGGCGGCAAGCCCAGTGCAGGCGTTTGTCGCAGAAGGATGTGTACGGCGGCAAACCCAGTGCAGGCGTTTGTCGCAAAAAGGATTTGTACCGCGGCAGACCCAGTGCAGGCGTTTTTCGCAGAAGGGTTTGTACGGCGGCAAACCCAGTGCAGGCGTTTGCCGCAGAAGGGTGTGTTCGGCGGCAAACCCGGTGTAGGCGTTTGCCGCAGAGGGGTTTGTACGGCGCAATCCCGATGCAGGAGCGCGCTATCATGACTACGCGTGAGAAAGCGCCTCGGTCGACGCAGGCGCTTGCGCCTTGTGATTGCCCAGCATCGCCCGTGGGATCGACAAAATCAGCCCGGCGCTGATGAACAAACAAGCGCCTAGTACGTAGGTGCCGTTGTTGATGTTGCCCGTCAAGTTTTCAGCCACAGCGGTGATCATCGAGCCCGTGAAACCCGACAGGTTACCGATGGCGTTGATCATGCCGATCCCCGCGGCGGCGGCGACACCCGACAAGACAGTCCCAGGCAGGGTCCAATAGATCGGCATCAGGCTCAACACGCCGGAGGCGGATACGCTGAGGAAGATGATCGACAGCACGACGTTGCTGGCGAAGTAGGCGCTGAGAATCAGGCCGATGCCGCCGATGATGGCTGGAATCGCTGCGTGCAGGCGCCGCTCGCCGGTCTTGTTGGAGTGCCGCGCGTTGAGGGTCATGGCGATCACCGCGATGCCGTAGGGAATGGCGGTCAGCAGGCCGATGTCCAGCGGGTTGGAGACGCCGGCGCTTTTGATGATCGACGGCATCCAGAACGCCAAGCCGTAGAAACCGGTGTTGAATGTCAGCAGTATCAACACCAACAGCCACACTCGCCCGTTGAAAAACACCTCGCGCAGGCTCGACGCCTTGCCCTTGCTGTCGCTTTCCAGATTGGCCTTGAGCATGGCCTTTTCCTGGGGCGAGAGCCATTTGGCAGCGTCGATGTTGTTGGCCATGAACGCCAGCACCACGAATGCCATCACCACCGAGGGGATGCCTTCGATGATGAGCAGCCACTGCCAGCCGGCCATGCCGTTGACGCCTTGCATATGGGTCATTAGCCAGCCGGAAATCACACCGCCCAGCGTCAGACTGATCGGCATTGCCATCAGGAAGCCTGCCATCACACGGCTTTGCCGACGTATTGGAAACCAGTAATTGAGGTAGAGGATTACGCCCGGGAAGAACCCGGCCTCACAGATGCCGAGCAAAAAGCGCAGCACGTAGAACATGGTTTCAGATTCGACATGGAAAAACTTCGCCAGCGGAACGGTGAAGGCGACCGCCATGGACACGATTGCCCAGCTGAGCATGATCCGGGCAATCCAGAAGCGAGCGCCGAAGCGATGCAAGAGAAGGTTGCTCGGGACTTCAAAGATGAAATAGCCCCAGAAAAACATGCTCGCGCCGAGGGCGTAGACGGTGTTGCTGAATTGCAGGTCGTTGAGCATGTCCAGCTTGGCAAAGCCGATGTTCACGCGGTCCAGGTAGGCGGCCATGTAGCACAGCAACAGAACCGGAAGGATGCGGAAAATGACTTTGCGATAGGTGCGGTCTTCAAAGCTGGCGTGCCCGGGCCCCGAGGACTCGGGCAGGCGATGGGAAGCGGTTTCCATGATGGGACCTCCAGGCACTCGGACGCGCCTGTATTGTTGTTATGGAGGGTCGAAACACGGACGGATGTTACCGATAACAGGTTTGATTAGGATAATGACTTGTTTCCATTGATTGATAACGATTGGTTATCGTAAGTAGGCGCCAGTTGAGTGTGACGTCGCAGCCATTTGGTAGGGTGCAGGACGGTTGCAAAAGCGAGGGCAGCGCCACATCGATTGCGGAAGCGCGCCCGCTTGAAGGGCGCGGTTGTTCGCGAAGGCGGTGGGTCAGTGGCTCATGTGGTGGCTGAAATATTCTTCGCGGGCAAGCGCGCTCCTACAGTTTATCGGGCAACCCCGGAGACCATAGGCGTACGCAAATCTGTAGGAGCCGGCTTGCTGGCGAACGCGGTGGGTCGGATCCTCCACTGCCACGGCGGATATTTTTCGCGGGCAAGCGTGCTCCTACAATTGATCGGGCAAACCCGAAAACTTCGGCATAACGTCGCCTGCCTGGGCGGCTCGCTGCGTATTAAAGCCATCCTCGTCTGGCGAACTACCCACGCGCCAGGTGCGCGTTGGCGAGCAGTATCGCGGCAAATTCCGACGCAGCCCCGAGCAATGGCTCACCTCGGCGGGTCAGAATGCCGTAGTCCTGAGGCGCCAGTTTAAGGGGCGTGTTCAGCACTTTAAGCAGGCCAGAGTCCAGATGCGGCTGGGCCATGGACGCCGGCAGCATGGCGATCATGGGTCCGGCCTGTAGAACCTGTAAAAAGGTCTGCATCGAAATGGTGTCGATGGTGTTCGTCGGCGTAGCGATCCCGGCTTTGGCAAACGCCAGCTCCATCCGCGCGCGTATCGGCGTACCCAGCGGATAAAGAATCCACGGCCAGTTGCCCAGCTCCTGCAATGGGGTCTGCGCCAATTCGGTCAGTGGATGACGACTGTTGACCACCATGCAGAACGGCTCCGGCGCCAGCGCCTGAAAGTCATACACCTGCTGCTGGTTCTCATGGGTATAGCGCGCCACTGCCAGGTCGAGTTTCTTGTCGTCGAGCATCTCCATCAGATGGTCGCTGGTCTGCTCCACCACCTCGATCGACAGCAGCGGCCAGCGCTGTTTCAACTGCACGATGGCTTCTGGCAGTACCACCGCGGTCGCTGCAAAGATCGCCCCCACTTTCAGAAAACCATGCCCGCCCTCGCGCAGGCTGCTGATTTGGTCAACGAACTTGCTCGCGTCATTCAGCGCGATTTGCGCGTAGCGCACCACGTGTTCGCCGAGCGCGGTCGGTGGCATGTTGCGCGGCAGACGCTCGAACACATCAAATCCCAGCAACCGCTCGATCTCGCGCAGCATTTTGCTCACCGCGGGCTGACTGAGGTTCATGTGCTGCGCGGCGGCGTGCATATTTCGGGTCCGAGCCAACGTTTCGATGAGCACGAGATGCTTGAACTTCAGCCAATTACAGACAGTGGAAAAAGAAATGTCCGACACGCGAGCGCCCTCCAGAAGCGATAACCCAGTGTTATCGATAATTGAGCAGATGTCATTGGAGTTTATCGCCAGCGCTGATTAGGGTCGTGATCAAAACCACAAAAATGTTCGAGGATGTCCCCATGCCTATCCAGCTCACCCCTGAAAACACCCTCCCCGCCGACGGCCTGAACGGCACATTGATCGGCCGCGCATGGGTGCCCGGTAAAGTCAGTGGTCCGTCGCCGGTGGTGTTGCGTAACGATGGCGTGTTCGATCTGTCGTCCAGCTTCGCCACCTTGAGCGAGTTGCTGGAGCTGGAATCCCCGCTTAACGCCGTGCGCGACGCTCAAGGCACGCGCATCGCCAGCATCGAAGAATTACTGGCCAATTCGACCACAACCCCCGACGCCACCAAGCCTTACTTACTGGCCCCGGCGGATTTGCAGGTCATCAAGGCTGCAGGCGTGACGTTCGCCGCGAGCATGATCGAGCGGGTCATCGAGGAACAGGCCGCAGGTGATCCCGCAAAGGCCGAGAGCGTGCGGGCCATTGTGCAGAACGCCATTGGCGACAACCTGCGCGCTATCAAGCCGGGCTCGGAGCAAGCCAGCACCCTCAAGGCGCTGCTGATTGAGCAAGGCATGTGGTCGCAATACCTTGAGGTCGGCATCGGGCCAGACGCCGAGATCTTCACCAAAGCCCCGGTGCTGGCGGCGGTTGGCAGCGGCAGCCAGGTCGGCATTCATCCCAAATCCGAATGGAACAACCCCGAGCCGGAGGTCGTGCTTGCGGTCAACAGCGCCGGACAGATTCTCGGTGCGACGCTGGGCAATGACGTCAACCTGCGTGACTTCGAGGGCCGCAGCGCGCTTTTGCTGAGCAAGGCCAAGGACAACAACGCATCGTGCGCCATCGGCCCGTTCATTCGCCTGTTCGACGAGACGTTTTCCCTCGACGACGTGCGCAATTGCGTGGTCGATCTGCAGGTCAAGGGCGAAGACGGCTACGTGATGAAAGGCTCAAGCTCGATGGCGCAAATCAGTCGCGACCCGGCAGATATTGCTGGTCAGGCGCTTAACGCCAATCATCAATACCCCGACGGGTTCCTGCTGTTCTTAGGCACCCTCTTCGCCCCGACCGAAGACCGCGACCACGCTGGCGGCGGCTTCACCCACAAACTCGGCGATCAGGTCAGTATCAGCAGCAGCCTGTTCGGCAGCCTGCACAACGAGGTTACCCACAGCAGCGAAGCAGCGCCGTGGAAGTTCGGCGTCGGCGCACTGATGCGCAATCTTGCGGTGCGCGGCTTGTTGTAATCCTGAGCGATTGATGTGTCAGGCGGCGCAGTTCCGTCAGCTAGACCGCGGGTTCGCCAGCACGCCGGATCCTACACAAACGCGTCCTGTCATCGCGACTCACCCCCCCTAATTCCAAGAGAGACCCGAATCATGTCCGACACGCCTAAACGCCCCCTTCGCAGCCAGCAATGGTTCGATGACCCGGATCACGCCGACATGACGGCCTTGTACGTCGAGCGGTACATGAATTACGGCCTGACCCGCGAGGAGCTGCAATCGGGCCGGCCGATCATTGGCATCGCCCAGACCGGCAGCGACCTGGCGCCCTGCAACCGTCATCACCTGGAACTGGCGCAGCGGGTCAAGGCCGGCATCCGCGACGCAGGCGGCATTCCCATGGAGTTTCCGGTCCACCCGATGGCCGAGCAGACCCGCCGTCCCACCGCCGCCCTTGACCGCAACCTGGCGTACCTGGGGCTGGTCGAGATTCTTCACGGCTACCCCATCGACGGCGTGGTGCTGACCACCGGTTGCGACAAAACCACTCCGGCCTGCCTGATGGCGGCAGCGACTACTGACCTGCCGGCTATCGTCTTGTCCGGCGGGCCGATGCTGGACGGTCGTCACAAGGGCGAGTTGATCGGCTCCGGCACCGTGCTGTGGCATGCGCGCAACCTGCTGTCGGCGGGCGAGATCAATTATGAAGGCTTCATGGAAATGACCACGGCGGCATCGCCATCGGTGGGCCATTGCAACACCATGGGCACCGCCCTTTCGATGAATGCACTGGCTGAAGCGCTGGGCATGTCGTTGCCAGGCTGCGCGAGCATTCCGGCGGCCTACCGCGAGCGTGGGCAGATGGCCTACATGACCGGCAAGCGGATTTGCGATCTGGTGCGCGAAGACGTGCGCCCTTCGCAAATCATGACCCGGGAAGCTTTCGAAAACGCGATTGCGGTTGCCTCGGCACTGGGCGCTTCCAGCAACTGCCCGCCGCACCTCATCGCCATTGCCCGGCACATGGGCGTGGAGCTGAGCCTGGACGATTGGCAGCGCATCGGCGAAGACGTGCCACTGCTGGTCAACTGCATGCCCGCCGGTAAATACCTCGGCGAAGGCTTCCACCGCGCAGGCGGCGTCCCGGCGGTCATGCACGAGCTTCAGAAGGCCGGCAAGCTGCACGAGGCGTGCGGCTCGGTCTCTGGCAAAACCATTGGTGACATCGTGCGCAACGCGGTCGCCCATGACACTGACGTGATTCGCCCTTACGAAGACCCGCTCAAACACCGCGCCGGTTTTATCGTATTGAGCGGCAACTTTTTCGACAGCGCGATCATGAAGATGTCAGTGGTGGGCGAGGCTTTCCGCAAAACCTACCTGTCAGAGCCGGGCGCCGAAAACAGCTTCGAGGCGCGGGCCATTGTGTTCGAGGGCCCGGAGGACTACCACGCACGCATCAACGACCCTTCGCTGGAAGTCGACGAGCGTTGCATCCTGGTGATTCGTGGCGCGGGGACCGTTGGCTATCCCGGCAGCGCCGAGGTCGTGAACATGGCGCCGCCGTCTGCGCTGATCAAACAGGGCATCGACTCATTGCCGTGTCTGGGGGATGGACGGCAGAGCGGCACCTCCGCCAGCCCGTCGATTCTCAACATGTCACCGGAGGCGGCAATCGGCGGCGGTCTGGCGCTGCTTAAAACCAACGACCGCCTGCGCGTGGACCTGAACAACCGCAGCGTCAACGTGCTGGTCAGCGATGAAGAAATGGCTGAGCGCCGCGCGCAATTCGAACCGAAGATGCCTGCCTCGCAAACGCCGTGGCAGGAGCTGTATCGCCAATTGGTGGGGCAGTTATCCACAGGCGGCTGTCTGGAGCCTGCGACGTTGCACCTGCGGGTGATTGCACGAAGCGGCGAGCCGCGGCATTCGCATTGATGCCATAAACCTGTCGGCGGCCATCTGAATTGTGGGAGTGAGCTTGCTCGCGAAGATAGCCGTGTATCTGCAGAATGTTCAGCGGCCGGGATGCAGTCTTCGTGAGCAACCTCACTCCCACAAGGGCTGCATTTGCTGAGCGATAGCGGGGCGTATGGACGACGAGGCGCAAGCATCTTCAACGCATCACAACAACACCGGCAGCCCTTTCTCCATCTCGGCAAACCGGTTGCGCAGCAGCGAGTGCAACTGCTGCACCGCCGGTGAGAACTGCTTGCGGTGCGGGCAGACCAGATTGAGCGGGGTCGGCTCGCCTGGGTAATCGGGCAGCAACAGTTCCAGCCGTCCGGCGCGCACGTCTTCGCAGACATCCAGCCACGACTTGTATGCCACGCCCTGCCCCGCCACTGCCCAGCGCCTTACCAGATCGGCGTCATCGGTGAGCAATGGCCCCGACACCGAAAACACGCGCCCCCCAAGCCGCCATTTGTCGTACACCCGCCCGCCCAGGGTGAACAGCAAGCACTCGTGCCGCAGCAAATCGTCGGACACCATCGGCCGGCCTTTGCGCGCCAGATACTCCGGCGAAGCGACCAGCACTCGCCGGTTCCAGGAGGCCAGCGAAAGCGCGATGTAATTGGCGTCTTCGATCACCCCGTAGCGAATGGCCACGTCCACTGGATCGCGGAAAAGATCGGCGACTTGATCGGAGATGAACAGGCGCAAGCTCAGCGCCGGGTGCTGACTGCGAAACTCCGTAAGCCAGGGCAGCAGCAGGTTGCGCCCAAGGTCCGACGGAGCCGCCACTTGCAGCGTGCCCTGGAGTTCAGCACTCTCACGCCGCAGCTTTTCCCGGCCGTCCTTTAGAGCATCAAGCACTGTCTGTGCGGTTGGCAGGTACTGCTCGCCCTCTGCGGTAAGGCGCAAGCTGCGCGTCGAGCGAGCAAACAGCCGGATATCCAGCTCGCGTTCGAGACGCTTGATGGCCGCTGCCACTTGGCCCGGCAACAGGTCCACTTCCCTCGCCGCATTGGAAAAACTGCCCAGTGCAGCAGTGCGGACGAACAGCGCAAGGTCATCAATGCGGATCATTTTCACTCCAGCCGTGAAAGTGTTCCCGGATTCTGCGGGTTTTTCTGCCTGACGAACAAGAACAAGATAGGTCCAACCTTGCTAACCCCATTTCATCCCATTCAGAGAGATCACCATGAAAGCCATTGCCTTCACCCAGCACGGCCTGCCCATCGAAGACCCCAACGCGCTGATCGACATGGACCTGCCCAAGCCGACGCCCGGTCCCCGTGATCTGCTGGTCGAAGTCAGAGCGATTTCGGTGAATCCGGTCGATACCAAAATTCGCGCTGGCTCTGCTGCTACCGAACCCAAAGTGGTCGGATGGGACGCTGTCGGTGTGGTTCGCGAAACCGGCAACGAAGTGACGTTGTTCAAGGTGGGCGATGAAGTGTTCTACGCCGGCTCCATTGCCCGCCCGGGCAGCTACAGCGAATTCCACCTGGTCGATGAGCGCATCGTCGGGCACAAGCCAAAATCCCTCGACGACGCCCACGCCGCCGCACTGCCGCTGACCTCGATCACCGCCTGGGAATTGCTCTTCGATCGGCTGGGTGTCGAGGAAGGCGGTGGCGAAGGTGAAAGCCTGCTGATCATCGGCGCCGGCGGTGGCGTCGGATCGATCCTGGTACAGCTGGCGCGTCAGTTGACCAAGCTGACCGTGATCGGCACCGCATCGCGCGCGGAAACCCGCGAGTGGGTCCAAAGCCTGGGCGCTCATCACGTCATCGACCACAGTCAGCCATTGGTGGAGCAACTGGAGCAGATTGGCGTCGGCCAAGTGAGCCACGTCGCCAGCCTGACGCACACCGACACCTACTTCACTCAGCTCATCGAAGCCCTCAAGCCGCAAGGCCAGCTGGCACTGATCGATGATCCGAAAGCGCTCGACGTCGTACCGATGAAGCGCAAGGCGCTGTCGCTGCACTGGGAGCTGATGTTCACTCGTTCGCTGTACGAAACGCCGGACATGATCGCTCAGCACGAACTGCTCAACCGTGTCGCCGAACTGATTGATCAAGGCGTGCTGAAGACCACCCTCGGTGAACACTTCGGTGCCATCAACGCTGCAAACCTGCGCCGCGCCCATGCCGTGATCGAAAGCGGCAAGGCCCGAGGCAAGATCGTCCTCGAAGGTTTCTCGGCCTGATCATATTTTTTGAATGGCCTGCCGCGGCAGGCCTGGAGTTCGCTTATGTCCGCTAAACACAACATCCTCTGGTCGACGCTGGCGCTTTCAGTCGCCCTGATCAGCCAGAACAGCTCGGCCGCTGCAGTAGCCGCCAGCGCTTCATCCTTCCCCGCCAACGCGCCGGCAGAGAAAACCATCGGTCAGCTGGAGCAGGTCTTTACCTTCCATGACGCGATGCCAACGGGCGTGACGGTCACGGAGACCGGGCGCATCTTCGTCAACTTCCCGCAGTGGGGCGATGACGTGGCGTTTACCGTCGGTGAAATACGCGACGGCAAAGTGGTCGCTTACCCCGACGCGTCCTTCAACAAGGCGGACCCTAAAGATCCGGCCAAGGGGCTGATCAGCGTGCAGAGTGTGGTTGCCGACGGACAGGGCCGCGTCTGGTTGCTGGACACCGCGGCGCCGAATTTCGCAGCGCCCAAAGCCGGGGGCGCCAAGCTGGTCGCGGTGGACCTGGCCACGAACAAAGTGGTGAAGACCCTGGTCTTCCCGGCCAACGTCATCTTGCCGAGCACCTACGTCAATGACATGCGCTTTGATTTCCGTGCCGGCAAGGAAGGCACGGTGTACGTGACCGACTCATCGGTCTCGGGCCCCGGCGCGATCATCGTCATGGACATCGCCAGCGGCAAAGCGACCCGGCGCTTGAGCGGGGCAAAATCCACCTCGGTCGACCCGACGTTCGTGCCGGTGGTGGAAGGTCAGGCTGCTCTTGTCAGCAAAGGTCCTGATGGCAAGCCGAAGACACTGGGCGTGGCATCGGATGGCATCGCGCTGTCGCCTGACGGCAAGACGCTGTATTTCAGCCCACTCTCCAGCCGCCACTTGTTCGCGGTACCGACGGCTCTGTTGCGCGATGCAAAGGTCAGCGAGGCGCAACTGAGCGCTGCGGTCAAAGACCTCGGCGAGAAAGGCGCCTCCGACGGCCTGGAAGCGGACGCCAACGGCGCGGTGTACGCCGGCGACTACGAGCATAACGGCATCCGCAAACGCCTTGCCGACGGCAGCTGGCAGACCATCGTCCACGACCCCCGCGTGTTGTGGCCTGACACCTTGTCGGTGGGCCCGGACGGCTATCTGTATTTCACTGCCAACCAGTTGCAGCGCCAGGCCGGCTTCCATGACGGCAAGGACCTGCGCGAGAAACCTTACAGCCTGCTGCGGGTGAAGATCGACGCCGCGCCAGCCCCCACTCGCTGATCTCATCGTTTAATTTCGGAGCTCCATCATGCAGATGACCGCCCTCGCAAAATCGCGCTACACCACCAAAGCGTTCGACGCTTCACGCAAGATCCCTCAGGAAACGATCAACGAGCTGCTCGATCAACTGCGTCACAGCCCGTCATCGGTGAATTCACAGCCCTGGCATTTCGTCGTTGCCTCTGACGAGCAGGGCAAGGGGCGCGTGGCCAAGTCCGCTGAAGGCGCATTTGCCTATAACGAAGCGAAAATGCTCAACGCCTCGCACTTGATCGTCCTGTGCACGCTCACTGAAATGCCGGAGTCGCACCTGCAAGCGCTGCTGGCGCAGGAAGCACTCGACGGGCGTTTTGCCAGTGACGAGGCCAAAGCCGGTCAGGACAAGACCCGGCGCGGCTACGTGAGCATGCACAAGTACGATCAGAAAGACGTGCAGCACTGGATGGAGAAGCAGACCTATCTGGCGCTGGGCACTTTATTGCTGGGCGCCGCATCGCTGGGCCTGGACGCCACCCCCATGGAAGGCTTCGACTTCAAAAATCTCGACGAAGAACTGGGCTTGCGGGACAAGGGGCTTACCAGTCTGGTGGTGGTCAGCCTGGGCTATCGCAGCGACAGCGACTTCAACGCCAAACTGCCAAAATCACGCTTGCCGGCCGAGGCGGTGTTTACGTTTATCTGATCGCAATCTTCCGCGTCGCGGTGTCGGCTTGCTGGCGAACGGGTTCGGTCAGATGAATTTCCGTTTGCTGACACGGCGCTTTCGCCAGCAAGCCGGCTCCTACGGGCCGGGCGTCAGGCGGCGCATTGAGGGCTGAAGATAGACCCTCGCATGGCCGCAACTGCCGCAACCACGCTGGCTCGGACAACACGCGGTGCATGCCATGGCACATAACCTGTAGGAGCCGGCTTGCTGGCGAACGGGTTCGGTCAGATGAATTTCCCTTGCTGACACGACGCTTTCGCCAGCAAGCCGGCTCCTACGAATGGTGTGTCAGGCCGCGCATTGGGGGTTGAACATAAACCTTCGCATGGCCGCAACCTGCCGCAACTGCGCTGGCGCAGACAACACGCGATGCACGCCATGGCGCATGACCTGCAGGAGCCGGCTTGCTGGCGAATGGGTTCGATCAGATGAATTTCCGTTTGCTGACACGACGCTTTCGCCAGCAAGCCGGCTCCTACGGATGGTGTGTCAGGCGATGCATTGAGGGTGGAAGATAACCTTCGCATGACCGCACCTGGCGCAACAACGCTGGCTCGGACAACACGCGGTGCATGCCCTGGCACATGACCTGTAGGAGCCGGCTTGCTGGCGATCGGGTTCGGACAGATAAATTTCCGTTCGCTGACACGGCGCTTTCGCCAGCAAGCCGGCTCCTACGAATGGTGTGTCAGGCGCTGCATTGAGGGTGGAAGATAACCTTCGCATGACCGCACCTGGCGCAACAACGCTGGCGCGGACAACACGCGGTGCATGCCATGGCACATAACCTGTAGGAGCCGGCTTGCTGGCGAACGGGTTCGGTCAGATGAATTTCCGTTTGCTGACGCGGCGCTTTCGCCAGCAAGCCGGCTCCTACGAATGGTGCGTCATGCGCTGCATTGAGGGTGGAAGATAACGTTCGCATGACCGCACCTGGCGCAACAACGCTGGCTCGGACAACACGCGGTGCATGCCCTGGCACATGACCTGTAGGAGCCGGCTTGCTGGCGAACGGGTTCGGTCAGATAAAATCCCATTTGCTGACACGACGCTTTCGCCAGCAAGCCGGCTACTACGGGCCGGGCGTCAGGAAATTCCATTTGTTGGCCCGCGCCTTCGCCAGCATGCCTGTTGCCAGGGATCGTGCCTCACCTTCTCATTTGCCCCGATGCCTGAGCTCTGCTAGTGTCCTGCCGGTTTAACGTCTACCGGGATAGCCGCCATGGCCCGCAAGAAAGCTGCACTGGATTTCGAACAGTCCCTCACGGATTTGCAAGTGCTCGTCGAGCGTCTGGAGAACGGCGAGCTGTCGCTCGAAGACTCGTTGACCGCTTTCGAACAAGGCATCCGCCTGACGCGAGAGTGTCAAAGTGCGCTAGCCCAGGCTGAGCAAAAGGTTCAGGTTTTGCTGGAGCGCGACGGCGAATTGGCCGAAGAGCCATTCGAAGCGGATCAGCCGGAATGATCGCGGCGTATCAGGCTCTCTGCCAAGCGCGCGTCAATGCGGCGCTGGAGACCCTGTTCAACGCGCCCGCCCCCGAACTCACCCGTCTTTATGACGCCATGCGCTACAGCGTGACCAATGGCGGAAAGCGCGTGCGCCCGCTGCTGGTCTACGCCGCCTGCGAAGCTCTGGGCGGCAATGCCGAACACGCAAACGGCGCGGCCTGCGCGGTCGAGTTGATCCATGCCTATTCGCTGGTACATGACGACTTGCCGGCCATGGACGACGACGATTTGCGTCGCGGCCTGCCAACGACCCACAAGGCCTTCGACGAAGCCTGCGCCATTCTCGCTGGCGATGGCCTTCAGACGCTGGCTTTCAGCGTGCTGACTGATAAACAGCTGACACCCCAAGACGCCGACACCCGCCTGAAGATGGTCGCCGCCCTCGCCCACGCGGCAGGACCTGCCGGTATGGTCGGCGGTCAGGCCATTGACCTGGGCTCGGTGGGACTCAAACTCGACCAGACGGCGTTGGCGTTCATGCACCGGCACAAGACAGGCGCATTGATCGAAGCCAGTGTCAGGCTCGGCGCTTTAGCCAGCGGCAACCCGACGCAGGTCCAGCTCGATTCCCTGCAGATCTACGCGCGTGCCGTGGGTTTGGCCTTCCAGGTGCAGGATGACATTCTGGACGTCGAGAGCGATACCGCGACGCTTGGCAAACGCCAGGGCGCCGATATCGCACGCGACAAGCCGACTTATCCGGCGCTGCTGGGTCTGGAAGAAGCCAAGCATTACGCGTTCGAATTGCGTGATCAGGCCCTCGCTGCGCTACGACCATTCGACGATGGCGCCGAGCCGCTGCGAGCCTTGGCGCGTTATATCGTCGAACGCCGCAACTGAGCGCAGGTCATAGGACTTGACGGGCACAAACGGCACATCGCTGCTGCCCGTTCCCTTCGGCAATCGTTGCCTGTGAACATCGCAATGCTGCACATCGTGCGCAGCCTGCAATGCATCAGGTAAACTGCCGCCTCTTTTACTTATAACGATTCGCCTGATGCCCACGACGTTCAAAGAGATTCCCCGCGAGCGCCCGTCCACGCCTCTGCTCGACAAGGCAGTGACGCCGGACGGCCTGCGCCGGTTAGGTGAAGCAGAGCTTGAAGCCCTGGCCGACGAACTGCGCCTGGAGCTGCTCTATACCGTTGGCCAGACCGGCGGTCACTTCGGCGCAGGCCTTGGTGTCATCGAGCTGACCGTAGCGCTGCACTACGTCTTCGATACCCCCGACGACCGGCTGGTCTGGGACGTCGGTCATCAAGCGTACCCGCACAAAATCCTTACAGGCCGTCGCGAGAATATGTCGACCCTGCGCCAGAAAGGCGGAGTGGCGGCATTCCCGCGTCGCAGCGAGAGTGAGTACGACACCTTCGGCGTCGGCCACTCCAGCACGTCTATCAGTGCAGCGCTGGGCATGGCAGTTGCGTCCCGGTTGCAGGGCAGCGAGCGCAAGTCAATTGCCGTGATTGGCGACGGCGCACTGACTGCCGGCATGGCCTTCGAAGCGCTGAACCACGCGCCCGAAGTCAACGCCGACATGCTGGTGATCCTCAACGACAACGACATGTCTATCTCGCGCAATGTGGGCGGGCTGTCCAATTACCTGGCGAAAATCCTTTCGAGTCGCACGTACAGCAGCATGCGCGAGGGCAGCAAGAAGGTGCTGTCGCGTCTGCCCGGCGCGTGGGAAATCGCTCGTCGTACCGAGGAATACGCTAAAGGCATGCTGGTCCCCGGTACCTTGTTCGAAGAGCTGGGCTGGAACTACATCGGTCCGATCGACGGCCACGACTTGCCGATCCTGATCGCCACGTTGCGCAACATGCGTGATCTGAAAGGCCCGCAATTTCTGCACGTGGTTACCAAAAAGGGTAAAGGCTTCGCGCCGGCCGAGGTGGACCCGATTGGCTATCACGCGATCACCAAACTGGACCCGTTGAACGCTCCGGTTTTGCCTAAAAAAGCCGGCGGGCCCAAGTATTCGGGCGTCTTCGGGCAATGGCTGTGCGACATGGCCGAGGCCGACGAGCGCGTGGTCGGCATCACGCCCGCCATGAAGGAAGGCTCCGATCTGGTTGCGTTCAGTGAGCGGTTCCCCGATCGGTATTTCGACGTGGCCATCGCCGAGCAGCACGCCGTTACACTGGCGGCGGGTATGGCCTGCGAGGGCGCCAAGCCGGTCGTTGCGATTTACTCGACCTTCCTGCAGCGCGGCTACGACCAGTTGATCCACGACGTTGCGGTGCAGAATCTGGACGTGCTGTTCGCCATCGACCGAGCAGGCCTCGTCGGGGAAGACGGTCCGACCCATGCCGGCAGTTTCGATCTCTCTTACCTGCGCTGCATCCCCGGCATGCTGATCATGACGCCGAGCGATGAAAACGAGCTGCGCAAAATGCTCACCACCGGCCACCTATTCAAAGGCCCTGCGGCTGTGCGTTATCCGCGCGGTAATGGCCCGAATGCCGTCATCGAAAGCGGACTCGATCCGCTGGAAATCGGCAAGGGCGTGGTTCGCCGCACTGGCAGCAAGATCGCCATTCTGGCATTCGGCGTACAGCTGACCGAGGCAATGCTCGTCGCAGAGAAGCTCGATGCGACCGTCGTAGATATGCGTTTCGTCAAACCGCTGGACGAGGCACTGGTGATTGAAATGGCCAGCAGCCACGACTTGTTGGTCACTGTGGAAGAGAACGCCATCATGGGCGGCGCGGGTGCGGCAGTCAGCGAGTTTCTGGCTCGGGAAAACATCCTGAAGTCAGTGCTGCATCTGGGTCTTCCGGATGCCTACGTAGAACACGCCAAGCCGGCGCAGATGCTTGCAGAATGCGGGCTGGATGCTGCTGGTATCGAAGCTTCGATCAATCAACGCCTGCTCAAAATGTAGTATTTGCCGACAAAGCCCACTCCTGACGCAGCGATGCTGTGGCGGGAGTGGGCTTTTTTGCGAAGCTATATACCTGCCGCCACGTCGTAAGCCGGTAAGACGCCTTCGCGGGCAAGCGCGCTCCTACAGTTGCTCGTCGCCCCTTATTTCAGGGACAACCGCCATTTGGTGGGAGTGAGCTTGCTCGCGAAGCGGTGTGTCTGGGGTTGCGGTGCTGGCTGATATGACGCCTTCGCGGGCAAGCGCGCTTCTACAGTTGCTCGTCGCCACCTATTTTAGGGGACCAGCACCCTTGTAGGAGTGAGCTTGCTCGCGAAGCGGTGTGTCTGGGGTTGCGGTGCTGGCTGATACGACGCCTTCGCGGGCAAGCGCGCTCCTACAGTTGCTCGTCGCCCCTTATTTCAGGGGCAACCGCCATTTGGTGGGAGTGAGCTTGCTTGCGAAGCGGTGTGTCTGGGGTTGCGGTGCTGGCTGATGCGACGCCTTCGCGGGCAAGCGCGCTCCTACAGTTGCTCGTCGACCCCTAGCCCAAGGACAACCGCCATTTGGTGGGAGTGAGCTTGCTTGCGAAGCGGTGTGTATGGGGTTGTGGCGCTGGCTGATATGACGCCTTCGCGGGCAAGCGCGCTCCTACAGTTGCTTGTCGCCCCTTATTTCCGGAGACCGGCACCCTTGTAGGAGTGAGCTTGCTCGCGAAGCGGTGAGTCTGGGGTTGCGGTGCTGGCTGATACAACGCCTTCGCGGGCAAGCGCGCTCCTACAGTTGTTCGTCGCCCCTTATTTCAGGAACAACCGCCATTTTGTGGGGGTGAGCTTGCTCGCGAAGCGGCATGTCTGTGGTCGTGGTGGCATAAGCTGCGAAGCGTCAGGCCGGGTCAACTTCGCTCTGATGCTCGTTGCCCATCATGTGGCCCAGTTTGCCCGCCTTGGTGGCTAGATAGAGCTTGTTGTGCGGATTGTGGCCGGTATGCAGCGGCACTCGCTCGGCGACGGTGATGCCCATGTCGGTCAGTGCTTTGACCTTCCGCGGGTTGTTGGTCATCAGACGCAACGACTTGATGCCCAGGTGTTCAAGCATCGGCAGGCAGATGGCGTAATCGCGCTGGTCAGCGGCGAAGCCCAGGCGTTCGTTGGCTTCGACGGTATCAGCGCCACCGTCCTGCAGTTCATAAGCGCGGATCTTGTTCATCAAACCAATACCCCGGCCTTCCTGACGCAAATACAGCAGCACGCCCCTACCTTCTGTGGCAATGGCGCGCAATGCCGCTTCGAGCTGAGAACCGCAGTCGCAACGCTGACTGAACAACGCATCACCGGTCAGGCATTCGGAATGCACACGGCCAAGGACCGGGGCGCCGTCTGCTACATCCCCGAGGGTAAGAACGACATGCTCACGGCCGTTTTCCTGCTCGAGAAAGCCGTTCATCTTGAAAGTGGCAAAAGGCGTAGGCAGCTTGGAAGCCGCGACAAATACGACAGGCACCGTGTGCTCCTGATCAGTATGAGGGCTGGAAATTCGCAACATTGTAACAGCAGGTTCCCGCGGACGCTTAGGCCGAATTACCGACCAATCAGATCAACATGTTTGATCAGTGGCTCGCACCCGTCCGAGCCTCACCAGCGGACACATCGAACGGATAGGGATGCTTCCACTTTGCAAATACAGGCCTCAGCTTGCCGCTGCGCACCAGTTCACTCATCCGGGCATCGAACAGATCGCGCAAGGCATGCCCCCGCAGCGTATCAGCGAAGCTAAGGTACAAAGGGATGGAAGTCAGGTACGTCAAACGGTAGCGCTGCGGATCGCTGCTTTGAGCAAGGATGAAATCCATCTCCGGCCTGGCATCGATGTACAAGTCGGAGCGACCGTATTCAAGCATGGGCAGGATGTGATCGCGTCGGGCGACTTCGTTGAAGTGCAACACATTGGGCAGGTAGTGCTGGTATTCGTAACCGCGCACCCATGCCAGGCGATACTTGGCGAGCGTATTGAGGGAAGGCGCCGGTTTCGATGCCAGACCCAGGCCGTAAATCTCGTCGATGTCGTAATGCCACACCGAGTAAAGCGTACCTTCCACTTCATCCTTGTATGCGGCAATCCAGGCATCGGCTTCGCCCCGCTGCACGAGGCCGACCGCCCGCGTATAGGGCTCGATGCGCTGCTCGACCTTGACGCCGGCCGGCTCGAATATCTCGCGCATCAGTTCCCAGCCCAAGCCGGTGCCGTCGGCTTCGGTGTAGCCAATCCAGTGCTCGCTCACCAGCAGAATATCGGAAGGCTTCTCGTCGGCCGATGCAGGCGTCGTCCCAAATACAGTCGCCGAAGCGGCGAGCATCAGCAGCCCGAGGCTTAACAGAAGACGCGCCACGACACGGTTCATAGGCGGCCTACATCACAGCCCACAGCCAGACCAGCCCCTGCATCGCCAACCAGGCGAAGACGCCGGCTAGAACGTCGTCGAGCATGATGCCGACACCGCCGTGCACGTGTTTGTCGATCCAGTGGATGGGCCAGGGTTTTAGAATGTCGAAAAAGCGGAACACCAGAAAACCCACCAGTAGCCAGACCCAACCTTCGGGCACTAACCATAAGGTAATCCACATCCCGACCATTTCGTCCCAGACGATGCCTTCGTGGTCGTGGACGCGCAGGTCGTCCGCCACTTTGCCGCACAGCCAGAAGCCAAACAGGATGGTGATGCCGAGGACCAGCCAGTAACCCCAGTCGGGCAGCATCTGCCAGAGCGGAATAAACGGCACAGCGACCATGGAGCCCCAGGTGCCCGGCGCTTTGGGCAGCGTGCCGGAGCCGAAACCGAAGGCCAGGAAATGCCACGGATTGGTCCATACGGACGGAGGAACGTTTTCCGCCGGGACCTGATTAGGATGATCTGTCACCGTGTCTCCTGAAAATGTTGATAGCCCCGAGTCAACGGAGTGACGTCTTGCCCGAGTGAATCGATCAGCGCCACACCCTGCCCATCGACCACTCGACCCAGAACGAAGACAGGCCAGCCTGCGGCCTGTAACTCAGCCAGCCATGATGGCGGCAGTGTGAACGCCAGTCTGTAGTCATCGCCCCCACTGAGCGCGGCATTCAACGCCGCGTCATATCCGAAAAAGCTCAGCAGCGCGTCAGACATGGGCACTTTTTCGCGCTCAACGAGCAAGCGTACGCCCGATGCCGTTGCGATATGACCGCAATCGGCGAGCAGCCCGTCGGAGATATCCAGCGCTGCGCTGGCTTTGCCCCGCAGCGCCATTCCCAAACCAAACTGCGGCGGCGGCGACCAGTAACGCGCCAGCAAGGCCTGAGTGGTAGACGCTTCGGTGCTTCGCTGGTTCAACACCAGCGGCAACGCCCCTGCGGCGTCCCCCAGCGGACCTCCCACGCACAGAAGATCGCCTGGCCTGGCGCCGCTTCGGGTCAATGCCTGCCCGGCAGGAACGGTGCCGAACACGGTGACAGTAATGCTTAACGGCCCGCGTGTCGTATCGCCACCGATCAAGCGCAAGCCGCAGCCTTGGGCCATTGTGTTCAAACCGCGCGCGAAGGCTTCCAGCCAGTCTGCGGAAACCTGCGGCAGAGTCAGAGCAAGGGTAAATGCGAGGGGGCTGGCGCCCATGGCAGCCAGGTCGCTGGCCGACACGCCGAGTGCGCGCTGGCCAAGCAGGAAGGGATCGCAGACCTCGGGGAAGTGCACCCCCGCGACCAGCGTGTCAGTGGAGATGGCGAGTTGCTCGCCAGCTGCCACCGACAACAGAGCACAGTCATCGCCGATGCCCAAGGCAACGCCCTCGCCTGGCTGCGCACAGGGCGCAGCGGCAAAGTAATTGCGGATCAGCTCGAACTCGCCCATGGCGCAGACGCTCAGGTTCCGGGGAAACCCGGAAACCTTAGCGTTTGTGAGCCTTTACTTCGACTTCACGCAGGCGCGGAGCCAGCTTGTCGAGCACACCGTTGACGAACTTGTGGCCGTCGGTCGAACCGTAGACTTTCGCCAGCTCGATACCTTCGTTGATGACCACGCGGTACGGCACGTCGATGCGCTCCAGCAGCTCCCAGGTCGACAGACGCAATACCGCCAGCTCCACCGGGTCCAGTTCTTCGATGGTCAGATCCAGACACGGCGCCAGCGCCGCGTCGATCTTGTCCAGATTGGCCGGGACGCCATGCAGAATGTCGTGGAAATAGCTGGCATCGACCGTGGTGAAGTCGTTGTCGACACGAAACTGTGCTTCGATTTCGTTCAGCGCCTGACCCGCCATGTGGCGCTGATACAGCGCCTGGGTCGCCATCTGCCGAGCTGCACGACGCTTCTCGCTTTTAGAGGGCTTGCCAGCGTCTGCGGCACGGGGATCGCGTGGGTTGAACTGATCGCTTTCGTCGTTAATCACTTGGCCTCCAACTGCGCCAACAGGCTGACCATCTCAATAGCGGAAAGGGCTGCTTCAGCGCCTTTGTTGCCCGCCTTGGTGCCGGAACGCTCGATCGCCTGCTCAATGGAGTCGACCGTCAGCACGCCGAAAGCAACAGGCACGCCGAACTCCATGGACACTTGGGACAGGCCCTTGGTGCATTCGCCAGCGACGTATTCAAAGTGCGGGGTGCCGCCACGAATGACGGCGCCAAGCGCGATAATGGCGGCGAATTCGCTGCGTTGAGCGACCTTCTGCACAACCAGCGGGATTTCAAACGCGCCCGGTGCGCGGATGATAGTGATGTCGCTCTCGCTCACGCCATGGCGAACCAGGGCATCAACGGCACCGCTCACCAGGCTTTCGACGACGAAGCTGTTGAAGCGGCCAACCACCAGGGCATAGCGGCCTTGGGGGGCGATGAAGGTACCTTCGATGGTCTTCAGGGTCATTCGGCTGAGTCTCGTGTTCTCGTATTAAAGAGCATGAAAGCGCGCATCAGTGCGCGCTCTCAGGGATTTTAGGCCACGAATCGGGGGACCGCAGGGGCAAGAACCACCCACAGCGGAGCGCTGTCGGGGCCTGTCGCCTGCCGGTCTTTATTCGGAGGGCACGTATTCTACAACTTCCAGATCGAAACCGGATATCGCATTGAACTTCATCGGTGAACTCATCAGGCGCATTTTACGCACGCCGAGGTCACGAAGAATCTGCGAACCGGCCCCGACCGTGCTGTAAGTGGTCGGCGTCTTGATGGGCGTGCCGCCCGCAGTCTCACGCACATGGGCCAGCACCGTGTCGCCGTCGAGGGGATGCCCCAGCAACAGCACCACGCCGCTTCCAGCCTCGGCCACGGTGGTCATGGCCGCGCGCAGGCTCCAGCGGCCGGGCTGTTTGACCATCAACAGGTCGCGCAGCGGGTCCATGTTATGGACGCGAACCAGCGTGGCTTCTTCTGCGCAAATTCTGCCCAGCGTCAGCGCCAGATGCACGTCGCCTTCAACGGAATCACGGTAGGTCACCAGATTGAACTGGCCCAATTCGCTGTCGAGCGGCTGCTCGGCAATCCGCTGAACGGTACGCTCGTGGATCATCCGGTAATGAATGAGGTCGGCGATGGTGCCGATCTTGATGTTGTGCTCGGCGGCGAAGGCTTCCAGCTCCGTGCGGCGGGACATGGTGCCATCGTCATTCATGACTTCGCAGATCACGCCCGTGGGTTCGAAACCGGCCATGCGCGCCAGGTCACAGGCCGCTTCGGTATGGCCGGCGCGGGACAGCGTGCCGCCGGCCTGCGCCATCAGCGGGAAGATGTGCCCCGGGCTGACGATGTCTTCGGCTCTGGCGCCTTTCGCCGCAGCGGCCTGCACGGTGCGCGCGCGGTCAGCAGCGGAAATACCGGTGGTCACGCCCTCGGCGGCTTCGATGGACACGGTGAACTTGGTGCCGAAGCCGGAGCCATTACGCGGCGCCATGAGCGGCAATTTCAGAGTCTCGCAGCGCTCACGGGTCATTGGCATGCAGATCAGACCGCGCGCGTAACGGGCCATGAAGTTGATGTGCTCGGCCTTGACGCACTCGGAGGCCATGATCAGATCGCCTTCGTTCTCGCGGTCTTCGTCATCCATGAGGATGACCATCTTGCCTTGGCGAATGTCTTCAACCAGTTCTTCGATGCTGTTGAGCGCCACGCGGCACCCCCTTCAATTCAGGATTTGAGGTAGCCGTTGGAGGCCAGAAAGCTTTCAGTGATGCCGCCGCCCTGGGCTGGCGTCGGATCGGCGGCCTTGTCACCGAGCAGCAGACGCTCGAGGTAACGTGCCAGCAGGTCGACTTCCAGGTTGATCTTCCGGCCCGGGCGGTAGTCGCCCATGATGGTTTCGGCCAGCGTGTGCGGGACGATGGTCAGCTCGAACTCGGCGCCATTGACCGCGTTTACGGTCAGACTGGTGCCGTCGATGGTGATCGAGCCCTTGTGCGAGATGTACTTGGCCAGTTCGCGGGGGGCGCGCATGCGGAACTGAATCGCACGGGCGTTCTCTTCCCGCGACAACACTTCGCCGACACCATCAACGTGACCACTGACCAGGTGCCCACCCAGGCGGGTGGTCGGCGTCAGGGCCTTTTCTAGATTGACGCGGCTGCCGGTTTTGAGATCGACAAAGGCGGTGACGTTGAGCGTCTCGCGGCTGACATCCGCCCAGAAGCCGTCGCCAGGCAGGTCAACGGCAGTCAAGCAGACGCCGTTGACCGCGATGCTGTCGCCCAGTTTGACGTCGGAAAGGTCGAGCTTGCCGGTCTCTACGTAAACGCGGACATCGCCGCCTTTCGGAGTAATGGCGCGGATGCTGCCGATGGATTCAATGATGCCGGTAAACATGGGTGCTCCTGGAAAACAGGGCCAGCGCAGGGCGCGAAAGCCGAAATTATACGCCGGGGTGCGGCGCGGGTATCGCAATGACTCGCCAGTCATCCCCCACGGCGCGCATTTCGATGATCTTGAGTTCGAGCGCCTCGCTCATCTGCGCGAGCGGCAGGTCCAGCAACGGCCGCGCCGAGGAGCCCATGAACTTGCCCGCCACAAAGAGCTGGAATTCATCCACCAGGCCCAGCCGGGTAAAAGCGCCAGCCAGTTTGGGCCCGGCCTCGACCAGCACATCATTGACGCCACGTGCCGCCAGTTCGGTCAGCAGTTTGCGCAAATCGACGTGACCGCCGCTGCTGGCCAGCGCCAGCATTTCATGGCCTTCGTCGTGATAGCGACCGCGCGCCGAGGCTGCTGCGCAGGTTGCCACCAGTGCACTGCCCGCTTTGAAGAACGGTGCGTCAAGTGGCACGCGCAAGCGACCGTCGATGAGCACGCGCAGCGGCGGCCGGGTCGAGGCTAGTGCGGTCAGCTCAGCGTTGAGGCCCAGTTCATCCGGGCGAACGGTGAGCCGGGCGTTGTCGGCCAGCACGGTGTCGGCGCCGGTCAGCACCACGCTCGATTGCGCACGCAGGCGCTGCACAGCCGAGCGAGCCTGGGGGCCGGTGATCCACTGACTTTCGCCGCTGGCCATCGCCGTCCTTCCGTCCAGGCTCATCGCCAGCTTGACCCGCACATACGGCAGGCCGTGTTCCATGCGCTTGAGAAAGCCCTTGTTCAGCGCTCGCGCCTCGCCTTCGAGTACGCCGCTCTGCACCGCAATGCCAGCGTTCATCAGTCGCAACAGGCCGCGACCGGCGACATCGGGATTGGGGTCTTGCATGGCCGCGACCACACGCGCTACGCCGGCATTGACCAACGCATCGGCGCACGGCGGCGTGCGCCCGTGATGACTACAGGGTTCGAGGGTGACATAAGCGGTACCGTCTTTGGCCTTGTCGCCCGCCTGACGCAACGCATGCACCTCGGCGTGGGGCTCACCGGCGCGCACGTGCCAGCCTTCGCCGACAATCGCGCCGTCCTTGACGATCACGCAGCCCACACGCGGATTGGGATGGGTCGAGTAGACGCCCTTGCGCGCCAGCTCCAGCGCCCGCGCCATGTAGGCAGCGTCCAGCACGCTTTGCTCTGTGGAGGTCATGCTCACTCTTTAGCCGGCTCGCGTGCCAGTCGGTCGATTTCTTCGCGGAATTCGTTGAGATCCTGAAACCGCCGGTAAACAGAAGCAAAGCGGATGTAAGCCACTTCGTCGAGTTTCTGCAGTTCGCCCATGACCAGCTCACCGACGATCAGCGATTTCACTTCGCGTTCGCCGGTCGCTCGCAGCTTGCTTTTGATGTGGGCCAGAGCAGCTTCCAGACGCTCGACACTGACCGGGCGTTTTTCCAGTGCGCGCTGCATGCCCGCGCGCAGCTTCTCTTCGTCGAAGGGCTGGCGACTGCCGTCCTGCTTGATTAACCGGGGCAAAACCAGCTCAGCGGTTTCGAACGTGGTGAAGCGTTCACCGCAGGCGACGCATTCACGGCGGCGGCGAACCTGGTCGCCTTCGGCAACGAGGCGCGAGTCAATGACTTTGGTGTCGTTGGCACCGCAAAAGGGACAGTGCATGGTGGCAGGCAACAAAAAAAGGGAGGGCCATGGTAGCGCATCTCGCCGGCAAGACAAGTCTCGGGGTTTGAGGTATATAGACGCGCATCCGATGCGGTGAAACCCGCCACACTCGGCGATACTGCGCGTTGCCGTGCATACCTCGCCCGCATTCTGCTTTTGTCTGGAGCTGTTCATGACGCTACGTACGCTTGCTGTAATCAGCCTTATGGGCCTGCTCGCCGCCTGCAGCACGGCCGAGGCGCCAAAACCTGCAACACCTGCCAAACCGGCGCCCAACGCTATTAAATTGCCGGACGGCCCAGGCCCGTTGCAGCCCTTCCAGCGCGAATTGAGCGGTCAGTTGCTGGGCGTGCCGGCGGGCGCCGAAGTCGAGCTGGCCTTGCTGGTGATCGATGACCGCAATCGCCCGCAAAAACTGCTGAGCAGTACCAAGCTGATGGGTAACAACCAGTCGCTGCCGTTCCAGCTGCGCTTCAATCCGGAAGCATTCCCGGTGGGTGCCCGTGTTGAGCTGCGTGGCCGCGCCAGCCAATCAGGGCAGTTGATTCTGCACCTGCCTTCGGTCCTGATCGCTCAACCCACCACACAGGCGCTGGGCCAGCTGCAATTCGCTCCTGCGCCGTGACCGCCCCGCGTCAACTACAAGCCGCACTGAGCGAGCTGCTGGGCGACGCGCAACTGGTCGCCGAGCCGCTGCCCGGCACGGACCTGAGGTTATGGCTGATCGACGCGAACAATATGGACCGTGCCTTCAGCCCCGAGGAAACCCGGCGCATCCTCGAAGACCCACCCTATTGGAGTTTCTGTTGGGCGAGCGGCCTGGCACTGGCGCGGTTCCTCGCCGAGCAGCCGCAGTGGGTTAAAGGCAAACGAATTCTGGATTTCGGCGCGGGTTCCGGTGTAGCAGGCATTGCGGCGATGAAAGCCGGCGCCCTTGAAGTGGTCGCCTGTGATCTTGATCCCGTGGCCATTCAGGCCTGCCGGGCCAATGCTGAGCTGAATGGCGTGACCCTGCAGTATTCGAACGACTTCTTTGCCGAGGAAGACCGCTTTGATCTGATCCTGGTAGCTGACGTGCTATACGACCGGGCCAATCTACCTTTGCTGGATCAGTTTCTCAGTCGTGGGAAACAGGCGTTGGTGGCCGACTCCCGCGTTCGGGATTTTCAGCATCCTCTGTATAGACGCCTGGGCATTCTTGAAGCGCTGACGCTGCCGGATCTGGCAGAGCCTTGGGAGTTTCGCAAGGTTAGCCTTTATCACGCGCAGCGGCCCCTTATCGAATAAGCCGGTTCTACGACGACTTCGTCGCCGATCGCGGGCAAGCGCGCTCCTGCATTTGAGGCAGGGCATCAAGCCTGCTTTCGACATTCCCCCCAGCCCTTTATAGTTCGCGCCATCAAGCCTTTTTTCGAGACTAGCGATGAGCCAGGACACGCCGTACATCTTCGATGCGACCACTGCCACTTTCGATCAGATGGTCATCGAGAATTCGTTTCACAAACCCGTGCTGGTGGATTTCTGGGCCGAGTGGTGCGCGCCGTGCAAGGTGCTGATGCCGCTGCTGCAACAGATCGCCGAGAGTTATCAGGGCGAATTATTGCTGGCCAAGGTCGACTGCGACGCCGAGCAGGACATCGTTGCGCGCTTTGGCATTCGCAGCCTGCCGACCGTCGTGCTGTTCAAGGACGGGCAGCCGGTCGATGGTTTCGCCGGCGCCCAGCCTGAATCACAGATTCGCGCGCTGCTTGAGCCTCATGTGCAGATGCCGCCTCCCGCCGCAGCCGATCCTCTGGAAACGGCCCAAGCGATGTTTGCCGAAAGCCATTTTGCGGAAGCCGAAGCCGTACTGCAGACGATTCTTGCCGAGGACAACACCAACGCGGCCGCGCTGATTCTGTACGCGCGCTGCCTGGCCGAGCGTGGCGAGCTCACGGAAGCGCGCACCGTGCTCGACGCGGTCAAGGGTGATGATCACAAGGCTGCGCTGGCCGGTGCGAAGGCTCAATTGACCTTCCTGGCTGAAGCCGCAGCGCTGCCTGACGTCGCGGACCTTAAATCGCGTCTGGCGCAGAACCCGCAGGACGACGAAGCCGCCCACCAGTTAGCGATACAGCAACTGTCCCGCCAGCAATACGAAGCGGCGCTGGAAGGCTTGCTCAAGCTGTTCATCCGCAACCGCAGCTACAACGAAGGCCAGCCGCACAAGACGCTGCTGCAGGTGTTTGACCTGTTGGGCAACGACCATCCGCTGGTGACCACCTATCGCCGCCGGTTGTTTGCGGCGCTCTACTGACAGCGTCAAACCCTGTGGGTGACAGCTTGCTCGCGAAGGCCGTGTGTCAGGCTCGAACATGTTTCGGGACTACCGCCTTCGCGAGCAAGCTCGCTCCCACATGGCCAGATTGTCGATCGGTAGAGGCGTGACGAGACAGAGCCATATCACTCGATCCAGTGATAGACCGGCGTGTCGCCTTGGCTCTCAACCTTCACGCTGGCGCTGTGGCGCATGCGTACCATCAGGCGCTTGCCCGCAGCGGTGCTGCCAGACAAACCTTCAAGCTGACCGAGCAAGTCAGGCCCGGTCATGTGGCCCGCTTTGCGCAGCAGTTCCTGAGCGATGTCCCAAATGGCGTCGTTTCGGCTGGCGGCAGGCTTGGCAGGCATGTCACCTTGCGGCACAGGGTCCTGCACTTGAATACCCAGGTGGCTTCCCAACCGGGCCCAGTCGGACTCATCCATTTCCACAGTCAGGTCCACCGGCAGGTCGCCAACGGTTCCACGGATTCGCAGCATGAGGTGTGTCCTCTGATAGAGCGGACCGGCATGGTCCCACAGGAATTGAAGAGCCGCACGCGATCCCGCCACCACGAATCTCCGCTGTAGGGGCGCGCTTGTCCCCGATTGCTCCTGTTCGTAAGACGTAATTGCTTCAGGCGTACCGAGATCGCAAGCAAGCACGCGCCTGCAAAAGGCTCGGGGGAAACTCGTCGCAAGAAGCTGCACGGAAAAAGTTAAGAAACCTCGCAATACATTGTTATAAGATCACATAACAAATTTCAGACCTGCCTCCGGAGCCCTTCTCATGCGTCGTTTACTACTCGCCCTGCCCTTTGCCTTGCTGCCCCTCGCCATCGCCCACGCCGCGGACGAACATGACCACGATCATGAGCACGGCAGCCTTGGCGCACATGTGCATGGCGTCGCGCGGCTGGACATGGCGCTGGACGGCCGCACACTGGAGCTGGAACTGGACACGCCAGCGATGAACATCGTCGGCTTTGAACATGCGGCAACGACCGACGCGGACAAAATGACCCTGGCGCTGGCCAAGGAAACCCTGCTCAAGCCCCATGCCCTGTTCAGCATCCCCGAAGCGGCTGGATGCACGGTGACCAAACAGCGTGTTGAAAGCACATTGTTCGGCGACAAGGACGACGATGACCATGATCACGCCGATGGCGACGCTGCCGAACACGAGCACAGCGAAATTCACGGCCACTATCAGTTCACCTGCAGCGTGCCGACGGTTATCAACAAGCTTGACCTGACGCAGCTGTTCAAGAGTTTCCCTGCCACCCAGACCATTCAAGTACAACTGGTGACACCAAAACGGCAGATGGGCGCCGAAGTGCGTCCGAGCAATCCGGTGGTCAAATTCTAACCAGCCCGGCTTATTCGGCGGCCGGGCCTCCCGGCCGATCACTTTTCAGACGCACGTGTGGTCATGACTCAAGCTCTTATTGAATTGTCCGAACTCGGTTTCAGTTGGCCGGGGCATCCGCAACTGCTGGATATCCCGACTTTTCGCCTGGAGGCCGGCGAAACGTTATTCCTCAAAGGCCCCAGTGGGAGCGGCAAAACCACGCTGCTGGGGTTGCTGGGCGGTGTGCAGCGCCCCAGCCGTGGCAGTGTTCGCTTGCTGGGCCAGGAACTGACCCAGCTGTCGGCCAGCGCTCGCGATCACTTTCGCGTCGATCACACCGGTTACATCTTCCAGCAGTTCAATTTGCTGCCGTTCCTGTCGGTGCGCGAGAACGTCGAGCTGCCCTGCCGTTTTTCCAGGTTGCGCACGCAACGGGCCACGCAGCGCCATGGCAGCGTGGATAAGGCCGCTGAGACGTTGCTCGCTCATTTGGGTTTGAAGGACGCGGGCCTGCTCAACCGACGCGCCGACTCGCTGTCCATCGGCCAGCAGCAACGCGTCGCCGCTGCCCGCGCCCTGATCGGCCAGCCGGAACTGGTCATCGCCGACGAACCGACATCGGCGCTGGATGCTGACACTCGCGAAGCGTTCATCCAGCTGCTGTTCGCCGAATGCCGCGACGCCGGCGCCAGCCTGTTATTTGTCAGCCATGATCAAAGCCTGGCACCGCTGTTCGACCGTCACCTGTCACTGGCCGACCTTAATCGCGCCGCCGTCGCTGCAGAGGTTTGAGATGTATCTTCTTCGCCTGGCGCTCGCCAGTCTCGCCAACCGCCGCTTCACCGCGTTCCTGACCGCTTTTGCCATCGCCCTGTCTGTCTGCCTGCTGCTGGCGGTCGAACGCGTGCGCACCGAAGCCCGTGCCAGCTTTGCCAGCACCATCAGCGGGACCGACCTGATCGTGGGCGCGCGTTCCGGCTCGGTCAATTTGCTGCTGTACTCGGTGTTCCGCATCGGCAACGCCACCAACAACATTCGCTGGGACAGCTTCGAGCACTTCGCCAACAGCAAGCAGGTGAAATGGGCCATCCCGATCTCGCTCGGTGACAGCCATCGTGGTTATCGGGTCATGGGCACCAACGAATCGTACTTCGAGCACTACCAGTACGGCCGGCAGCAGCATCTGGAGCTGGCGGACGGCCGAGCATTCGCCACCGACCCGTTCGAAGTCGTGCTGGGCGCCGAGGTGGCTGACGCGCTGCATTACAAACTGGGGGACAAGCTGGTGCTGGCCCATGGCGTCGCGACCGTGAGCCTGGTCAAGCACGACGACAAACCCTTCACCGTCGTGGGTATTTTGAAACGCACCGGCACACCGGTTGATCGAACCCTGCACATCAGCCTGGGCGGCATGGAGGCCATTCACATCGACTGGCATAACGGCGTGCCGGCGCAAGGGGCCGGGCGTATCAGCGCCGATCAGGCGCGCAACATGGACCTCACGCCCACTGCCATCACTGCGTTCATGCTCGGGCTGAACAGCAAGATTGCGACGTTCGCGGTGCAGCGGGACATCAATGAATTTCGCGGCGAGCCCATGCTGGCGATTTTGCCGGGCGTTGCATTGCAGGAGCTGTGGAGCCTGATGGGCACGGCCGAGAAAGCCCTGTTCGTGATCTCCTTGTTCGTCGTACTCACGGGATTGATCGGCATGCTAACGGCGATTCTGACCAGCTTGAACGAGCGGCGCCGGGAGATGGCCATTCTGCGCTCGGTAGGCGCGCGGCCTTGGCATATCGCCAGCCTGTTGGTGCTGGAAGCGTTTGCGCTGGCGCTGGCGGGCTCGGTCTGCGGGCTGGCGCTGCTTTACATCGGCATCGCGTCCGCGCAGGGTTACGTCCAGGCGAACTACGGACTGTATTTGCCGTTGTCACTGCCCAGCGCGTACGAGTGGACGTTGCTGGCGGGTATTCTGTGCGCCGCGTTGTTGATGGGGACTGTTCCGGCGTGGCGTGCCTACCGTCAGTCGCTGGCGGACGGGTTGTCGATTCGTTTATGAGGGCGTGGTAATGCGAGTGGGTTGGATGCTGCTGTTGATGCTCGTCGCGGCGCCGCTGTGGGCACAGGATCTGCGCGTGCTGACCTGGCAGGAAATGATCCCGCCCGACGCCCCGCCGGTGAAGCTGATCACGGCGCCCATTCATAATTTGTCGAGCATGGCGGACACGCTGTCAGTCGAATCGGCGCCCGCCGCGCATCAACTCGCACCCCATGCGCCGGTGGTCAAATCGCTGGACGGCCAACAGGTGCGGCTGCCGGGGTACATCGTGCCGCTGGAAGTCAGCGAAGAAGGCCGGGTGACGGAGTTTTTGCTTGTGCCGTATTTCGGCGCATGCATTCACGTCCCACCGCCGCCGCCGAACCAGATCGTTCACGTGACCAGCGAACTGGGGGTCAAGGTGGATGAGCTGTACCAGCCGTACTGGATCGAAGGCCCGATGCAAGTCAAGGCGTCCACCAGCGAACTGGCTGATGCGGGGTATCAGATGGAGGCGGACAAGATTCTGGTGTACGAAATGCCGGATGAGCAGTGAGCACTGATCCCATACACCGATGAGCTCGATTGGACGCGGAACTGCAGGATCCGGCTTGCTGGCGAACCGGCCTAGACGGGCTAAGCTGCTGCGTCTGAACGGGCGCATTTGCCAGCAAGCCGGCTCCTACAGGGGGATAGCTGCACATCGCCATTTCAACATCCTGCCAGCGCAGACCCGGGGACTTGCTCATGCACCCCGCATAATCTATAGCCCGGCTCGAATGCCGTGCCCCCTGTCCATCCCGGGAGCGTGGACATTCAGGCGGCCACCCCTTAATCGCCTTTTCATTGAGCCAGGTCAAAAACCGCGATGTAGACGCTTCGTAACATATGGCATCCCTTTTTTATGCCCTTACGGAGCCCCTATGCACAAGTACCTGCTCAGCGCGCCCCTGCTTGCGCTTGCACTCGGTATCCCCCTCGCTGCTCACGCCCATCAGGCCGGTGATTTCATTATCCGCGCAGGTGCAGCGACGACGGCGCCCAACGAACAAAGTGGAAACCTCAAGCTTGATGGGGCCAAAGTGCCTGGCACCAAAGCGACCCTCGACAGCGACACCCAGCTCGGTCTGGCTTTCGCGTACATGCTGACCGACCACGTCGGCGTCGAGCTGCTGGCGGCGACACCGTTCCAGCACACCGTCGCGCTCAAAGGCCTGGGCCCGGGGCTGGATGGCAAGCTGGCTGACGTGAAGCAGCTGCCGCCGACGCTGTCGTTGCAGTACTACCCCATGGACGCGACGTCGAAATTCCAGCCATACGCCGGTGTCGGCGTGAACTACACCTGGTTCTATGATGAAAACCTGAGCAGCGAACGCAAAGGCCAGGGCATGAATAACCTGCACATCAAGAACTCGTGGGGCTGGGCTGGCCAAGTCGGCGCGGACTACATGTTGACCGACACGATCATGCTCAACGCGGCGGTCTGGTACGTGGACATCGACACGCAAGCCACGCTCGACGGCCCTTCTGCGCTGAGCGTTGGCCGGACTAAGGTGAACGTGGACGTCGATCCATGGGTGTACATGGTGGGCGTGGGTTACAAGTTCTGAGCGATTGCGCTCGTGCGGTCAGGCATGAAAAAGGCACCTCATCGGTGCCTTTCTTTGTTGCGCAGTATCAGCGGCCCAGAAGACGCGCCAGCCCGACTTTCAGCGGTGTCGGCTCAGGCACGTCAAAGCGCGCAAGCAGCCGCTGGTTGCTGGCGCGCGAATGCTTGATGTCACCCGAGCGCGCCGGCAGATAGCTGACTGTGGGCAGATTACCCACCACGTCAGCGAGGGCTGCCAGCAGTTGGTTCAGCGAGGTCGTCGCGTTCAAGCCAACGTTCACCGCTCCCTCCTCCACCACTGGTTTCTCAATGCCTTGCACCACCAGATCAACCAGGTCCTGGACATAGAAGAAGTCGCGCGTCTGCTCGCCGTCGCCAAACACCGCAATCGGCAGGCCCTTCACGGCGCGCTCCGCGAAGATACTGATCACCCCTGAATAGGGCGAAGAAGGATCCTGGCGCGGGCCGAAGATGTTGAAGAAGCGGAACACGACGGGCTCGAAACCGTGCTGGCGGCGATAGAAATCCAAGTACTGCTCACCGGCCAGTTTGTCTGAGGCGTAAGGAGTCAGCGGCGCCTTCGGAGTGTCCTCGGTAATCGCCTCGCCTTCACCGTTATTGCCGTAAACGGCCGCGCTGGACGCGAAGACCACCCGTTTGATGCCCGCCTGCCGCATCGCCTCGCAGACATTCAGCGTGCCGATGAAATTGCTTTGGTGGGTCTTCACCGGGTCATCGACCGAAGCCTGCACCGACGCCACCGCAGCCAGATGCGCAACGGCCTGGCAGCCCACCGCCGCACGGGCCACCAGCTCAGCGTCAGCCACATCGCCTTCGATCAGCTCGACACGCGGGTTGTCCAGCGGCAGGTTGCTGCGTTTGCCCGTGGACAGGTCGTCGAGAATGCGTACGGCATAGCCCTTGGCGAGCAGCGCGTCGGTCAGGTGCGAACCGATGAAACCGGCGCCGCCGGTGATCAGGACAGGGGCGTCAGACATGGCGGTAATAGCGGTCCAGTAAGTTGGGCAGGCCTGCGCGCCAGGCGCGTGGCTTGATACCGAAAGTGTGGAGGATTTTCTTGCAGGCCAGTACGGCGTTTTGTGGTTCTTCGCTGGCGTCCGGGCGCGCGGCATGGGCCTGCGCAGTGGGTGTTTCAATCGCCAACGTGCGCGTCAACCGGGCTTCGGTCAACACCGCCTGACCGAATGCCAACGGCGTGGTCGCTTCATGTCCCGCGTAATGATAAGTGCCCCACAACGGCGCCGCGCAATCCAGTTGCTTGAGCACCGAAATGATCACCCTGGCGGCATCATCGACCGGCGTCGGATTACCACGACGGTCATCTGCCAGCAGCAGCTCACCGGTCGTTTCGGCGCGAGTCAGAAAGCGTCCCAGAACACCCTCGGCGCTGTCGTCCAGCAGCCAGCCGAAGCGCAGCAGCACGTGCTGCGGACAGGTCGCGCGCACGCTCTGCTCGATGCGCCACAAGGCCTGGCCGCGAGAGCCCAGCGGTACGGGTTCGTCTTTTTCGCTGTAGGCCGTGGCCCGCGAACCGTCGAAAACCCGGTAACTGGAGGGTTGAACGAGAACGATATTGTGGTGCTGGCACAGCTCGGCCAGACGCTCGACGGAGCGTTCCTGATTGTCCAGCCTGTCGGCGCTCACCCGCTCCGCCTGGAACCAGTCGAAGTAGTAGGCGAGATTGATCAGGGCATCCGGGCGGGTGTCATCGAGCAGTTGCGTCAGGCTTGCCGCATCCCAACCATCTTGCGGTGGACGCGGTGCGAGGAAACCAATGTCCTCCTCGGCACCCAGACGAATCAACGCCTGCCCAAGGGCATTCCCGCCGCCCAACAGCATAAGGCGCATTCGCATAGAGTCAGCAGGCTCAGTCTTCAGATCGATTAAAAATAGGTGAAAAACGTCCGCAAACATAACACGTCAACGGGCAAGTCCCAACTGCCCCGGGCCAGCGCGCCTGCACTTGGGCTCTGATGACGTGCCCGATCACTGGCCCTTGCATCTGTGCGCATGCGCCCGCATTAATTGGGCATGAACCTTCCGCAAACGCCCGACCCCGTGCTCGACGCCTTCCATCCGGCGGTCAGCGCGTGGTTTCGCTCTACATTTCCGGCCATCACGGCTGCACAGGCCCAGGCGTGGCCGTTGATCAAACGGCGCCAATCGACGTTGATCGCCGCCCCCACCGGTTCCGGCAAAACCCTCACGGCGTTTCTCGCGGTTATCGATGATCTGGTGCATCAAGGCCTGGAAAATGGCGGCGAGCTGCCGGACGAGACGTTCGTGGTGTATGTCTCGCCCCTTAAGGCGTTGTCCAACGACATTCAGATCAATCTGCAAAATCCGTTGGCCGGCATCACTGATCAGTTGGAGCAACAAGGCCTGCCCGGGCTGCGCATCAGCACCGCCGTGCGCACCGGGGACACGCCGCAGAAAGAACGCACGGCCATGCGTAAGACCGCGCCGAACATTTTGGTCACGACGCCGGAATCGCTTTATGTGCTGCTGGGCTCCGACTCCGGCCGGCGTATGTTGGCGAGCACACAGACCGTCATCGTCGATGAGATTCACGCCATCGCGGCCGGCAAGCGCGGCAGTCATCTTGCGCTGACGCTGGAGCGACTGCAGGCGCTGTGCAAAAAGCCGCTGCTGCGCATCGGGCTGTCTGCGACGCAAAAACCCATCGAGCGGGTGTCGCGTTTTCTGGTGGGCAGCGACCCGGTCACCCGCCCGTGCGCCATCGTCGACATTGGCCATGCGCGGCCACGGGACCTGGCTATCGAAGTGCCGCCGGTTGCCTTGAGCGCGGTCATGTCCAGCGACGTCTGGCAGCTGGTTTACGACCGGCTGGCGACACTCGCGCGAGAACACCGCACCACGCTTGTGTTTGTAAACACACGGCGCCTGGCCGAACGCATGGCTCGGCATCTGAGCGAGCGCCTGGGCAAGGATGCGGTCGCCGCGCACCACGGCAGCATGGCCAAGGAGCAACGGCTGGATGCCGAGCAGCGACTCAAACGCGGCGACCTCCAGGTGCTGATCGCTACAGCGTCGCTGGAATTGGGCATTGATATCGGCGACGTCGATCTGGTGTGCCAGATCAGCTCGCCCCGCTCCATCGCGGCTTTTTTGCAGCGTGTCGGTCGCTCCGGCCACCACGTTGGCGGGACACCCAAAGGTCGCCTGTTCGCTGTTTCACGCGACGATCTGATTGAATGTGCAGCGCTTCTGGATTGTGTGCGTCGTGGCGAGCTCGACACGTTGGTCATCCCCAAGGCGCCGCTGGACGTGCTGGCGCAGCAAATCATCGCCGAGGTCAGCTGTCAGGAGTGGCAGGAAGATGAGTTGCTAAGCCTGTTCCGCAAGGCTTCTCCCTACGCCGATGTCGACGAGGACCATTACCAGGCGCTGTTGAGCATGCTCGCCGAGGGCTTTACCGGTCGCCAGGGCGTACGCGCGGCTTACCTGCATCGTGACGCGGTGACACGCACTTTGCGCGGCCGACGCGGCAGCAAACTCACAGCCGTCACCAGTGGCGGCACGATCCCGGACAACGCCGATTACAGCGTGGTCCTCGAACCCCAGGCGCTGAACATCGGCACGGTCAACGAAGACTTTGCCGTGGAAAGCGCAGCGGGCGACATCTTCCAGTTGGGCAATACGTCGTACCGGATCCTGCGGGTCGAGTCCGGCCGCGTCCGCGTCGAGGACGCCCATGGTATGCCGCCAAACATTCCGTTCTGGATGGGCGAGGCGCCAGGGCGCAGCGATGAATTGTCTTTCGCCGTTGCACGGTTGCAGGCCGATATCGATCAACAGCTCAGCGCCCACCCCGGTGACCTGCACCCCTGCACCGACTGGCTGATGAACTCGCTGGGCCTGGACCTCCCCAGCGCTGAGCAGATCGTCGAATACCTGGCCCGCGCGCATTCGGCTCTGGGAGCGTTGCCGTCTCAGGACACGCTGGTCATGGAGCGTTTTTTTGATCAGTCCGGCGGCACCCAATTGGTGATTCATTCGCCGTTTGGCAGCCGGGTCAATCGGGCGTGGGGGCTGGCGTTGCGCAAGCGCTTCTGCCGCACCTTCAACTTCGAGCTACAGGCCGCCGCCAGCGAAGACGCCATCGTGCTGTCGTTGTCCACGGTCCACAGCTTCACGCTTGATGAGGTTTGGCGTTATCTCACTTCCAGCACCGCTGAGCACTTGCTGATTCAAGCCGTACTGGATGCGCCGCTTTTTGGTGTGCGCTGGCGCTGGAACGCGGGAGTGGCATTGGCGCTGCCGCGTTACGCCGGCGGGCGAAAAGTGGCGCCTCAGTTGCAGCGAATCAAAAGCGACGACCTGATCGCTACGCTGTTTCCGGATCAGATCGCCTGCCTGGAGAATCTGGTAGGCGAGCGCGAGGTGCCGGAGCATCCGTTAGTCGAGCAGACGCTAGACGATTGCCTGCACGAAGCCATGGATGCCGAGGGCTGGCTGACCCTGCTGCGGCGCATGGAAAACGGCGAGGTGCGTCTGGTCAGCCGTGACCTGCCGGCACCCTCCCCACTGGCTGCCGAAATACTCAACGCCAAGCCATACGCGTTTTTGGACAACGCACCATTGGAAGAGCGTCGCACCCAGGCGGTGCTCAATCGCCGCTGGACCGACCCGGAATCTTCCGACGACCTCGGTGCGCTGGATGCCGATGCTATCAAAGCGGTAGCGGAAGAAGCCTGGCCGCGGCCGCAAAACGTCGACGAGATGCACGAGGCGCTGATGACGCTGGGGTGCATTACGGGCGTTGAAGCACGCGAGCAAGTCAACTGGATGAAATGGCTGGAAAGCCTTGCCCGCTCAGGACGCGCCACGCGCTTGCAGATCACGCCCGATCAGGCCCTGTGGATCCCGCTCGAGCGCCTGAGCTGTCTGCAAGCGGTCTATCCTGCCGCCGAAATGCACCCGCCGCTGGCGGTGTTGCCCGGGTTCGATGAAGCCTGGAATGAGGAGGAAGCGCGCTTGGAATTGGTACGCGCGCGGCTCGGCGGATTCGGCCCACTCACCGTTAAGGCGATTGCCGAGCCGCTGGCGCTGACTTCCAGCGAGGTGGAACAGGCACTGGCGCGGCTGGAGAACGAGGGGTACGTGCTGCGCGGCCAGTTCAACCCTGACGCCCGCGCGGAAGAATGGTGTGAGCGGCATCTGCTTTCGCGTATCCACCGTTACACGGTCAAGCGTCTGCGCCGGGAAATCGAACCGGTGTCGCTGCAGGATTTCACCCGGTTTCTGTTTGACTGGCAGCACCTTTCGGCCTCTACCCAGAGCCAGGGCAAAGCGGCGCTCCCGGAGGTCGTTGCCCAGCTTGAGGGTTTTTCATCTGCGGCCGGCGCGTGGGACAGTGAGCTGCTTCCCGCACGCTTGAAGGACTATTCATCGATCTGGCTGGACGACCTGTGTCGGTCCGGCAAGATGGTATGGATGCGTCTGACCAGCCGAAGCAAGGTGGGGAGTGCCGCGCTGCGCAGTACGCCGATTGTGCTTCTGCCGCGCTCGCAGGTTCGTTTGTGGACCGAATTGACAGAGCAGCCGGCGCCGACCGAGTTGTCACTGCGGGCTCAACGGGTTCATGAAGTGCTGTCGAGTCAAGGCGCGATGTTTTTTGATGAGCTCACCAGCGAAGCTCGCTTGTTGCGCGCCGAGCTGGAAACCGCACTGCAGGAGCTGGTCGGTGCAGGGTTGGTCAACGCTGACAGTTTCGCCGGACTACGGGCGCTGATTACGCCGGCAAGCAAGCGCACCAGTCACACCAGTCGCCGCAACCGCGGCGCTTTCATCGGCGGCATGGACGACGCTGGGCGTTGGGCGTTGTTGCGCCGCGCCCCGGCGAAGGCGGAAGGCGCTTCGCAGCGGATCGACAGCGACACCCTGGAGCACATCGCCCTGACTTTGCTGCGCCGATACGGCGTGGTGTTCTGGCGGCTGCTGGAACGAGAGGCCGAATGGCTGCCGACGTGGCGCGAACTGCTGCGCACGTTCCATCGTCTCGAAGCGCGGGGCGAGATTCGCGGTGGTCGCTTTGTGGCAGGGCTGGCGGGTGAACAATTTGCCCTGCCCGAGGCTATTCCTCTGCTGCGGGAAGTCCGCAAACGTCCGCCGGATGGCAGCCTTGTCGCTGTCAGTGGAGTCGACCCGCTCAACCTCGCCGGCACCTTGCTTCCCGGTGCGAAAGTCCCGGCGGTGGTGGGTAACAAACTGGTGTATCGCGATGGCATCCCTATCGCCGCGATCATCGCTGGCAAGCCGCACTATTGGGGCGAGGTGGATGAGGCGCTGATGCTGCAGGTGCGGGATCGGTTGTTCAGGTAGTTCAGGTAGTTCGGGTAGTTCAGGTAGTTCAGGTAGGTTGTGGGTCGGTTGGGCGCATCCATCCTGAACATCGCCCATGATGTGAGATTGCCCCCCCAATGCGTAGGAGCCGGCTTGCTGGCGAACCCAGTGTGTCAGGCACGTACGAGGTCGGATGTGCTGACGCCTTCGCGGGCAAGCGCGCTCCTACAGTCGATCCAGGCAACCTTTGAAATGTGCGGCGTACACAAATCTGTAGGAGCCGGCTTGCTGGCGAACCCGGTGCGCCAGGCACGTACGAGGTCGGATGTGCTGACGCCTTAGCGGGCAAGGGCGCCCTTGCAGCCTATCAGCGCCAGCCATGGTGCCTTCGATCGCCTGAAACGGCGCCCGCCACTGCTTAACTCAAGCTGGACTTTCTGAGCCGTCCTTGTTCACCACTGATGCCCTGCCCGGCAGCGCCGGTTGCTCAGGAACATTATCGTCTCCAGGCGCCTGACGATTGTATGGACTCATCACTAGCTGTGGATAAGTTTGGGCGAACCGGACACTTTCTGATTTATCCACAAGCCGCTTGAGTCGGTCATTGAACGCGCGACTCACCGCGTACTGCCCACCCGAGGAAGTTCTGAACTGCGCGGTGATCACGATACCGTTCATGTCCATGCGGTCCAGCCCGAAAATTTCCAGCGGGCCTTGCAGCTTGCTCGACAGCAGCAAATCATCGCTGATTGCCTGGCCCGCTTCGCGAATCAGTGAAGTCGCCGAGTCGACGTCTGTGTCGTAGGTGAACTGGAACGAGAAGAAAGCGTACGCGAACTGTCTGGACTGGTTCGTCACGGCCTTGATCTGCCCGAATGGCACCGAGTGCACGAAGCCCTTGCCGTCACGCAGGCGTAGAGTGCGGATCGTCAGGCTCTCCACCGTGCCGGCATGGCCTGAATCCAGCACCACCCAGTCGCCGATCGAGATGGTGTCTTCAATGATAATGAACAGCCCGGTGATGACGTCCTGTACCAACTGTTGTGATCCGAAACCAATCGCCAGACCGACGACGCCGGCGCCTGCGAGCAACGGCGCAACATTGATGCCCAGATTGGCCATGGTCGTGATGGTGCAGATCACCACCAGAATGATCTTCATGGCGTTACGCAGCAGTGGCAGGATGGTCTTGACCCGAGTGCTCGGCTGATGCCCCGAACGTCCGTTTGTCGGTGGCTTCAGCGCTTCCTGAATCGCTGTGTCCATGACCACCCAAAGCAGCCAGGTCACTAACAGGATCAGGCCGATGCTGCTCAACGAGTCGCTGATGACTTTCCCCAAGGCATTGCGCTGAGCAAATTCGAACAGAGAAATCCCCCAAATTCGCCCCAGCAGCTCGATGAAGCCGATAGCCAGTGCGATGCGCAGGACCGCATGCAACAAACTTAACAGGCGCTCCTTGTACACGCGCCCGGTATGCTGCTGGGTAGGCTTGAACATGTGCTGAAACAACGTGCTGAGAAACACCGCGCCGATCAGCAACACGGTAGTCAGCAATGCGCAACGCAGGGCCTCCTGACTGCCTTCGCCAGCGCCGATCAGGCTCACTGCCGAGACCAGCACCATCAACAGAATCGGCAAGTGCCACAGGTTAGAGAAGATTTTCAGCGTTTGCTGCACCGCTGGCCGGGCCAGACGTGCGCTCAATGAGCGGTTGCGAATCAGATGCGCGACGGGGCGGCGCATGCGGACGACGACGATGCCAAATATCACCGAGGCCATTAGCCCAGTGACGGCTGCAATGCTGGTGGTCACGTTGCCACCAAAAAGCCTGGCGATCTGCGGGCTGGTCAGCGCGTCGCTCAGCGCAGCGAGAAATCCAATGACGAACAGCGGGTGCGGTGCGTAATGACGGATGATCGCCACGGCCCGGCGCTTGTGGTCCCAGTTGAACAGCATGATCAGCGACAGCAGCACCGAGGTGGAGAAGATACCGCTGCTCGTCGAATAGGCCAGACACAGCGCCAGCGCGCGCCCGACCGATGTTGGCATGAAGTGGCTCACGTACAGTGTCAGCGGCAGGCAAATAAGTGCAGGCACTGTGTACGGTAATACATAGCCAAAAACCCCAAGTACCCGGGTGCGCCTGGCCAGAAACCGATGACGTGCCAGCCGCGCCGCGATGAATGCGCCGATGCGGTTGAGCACAATGAAGGCCCCCGCCCACACCAGAGAAAGCATCGCGAAGTCGCCGGCGATCTGCCACGTGGGCCGCGATTGGGGTTTGCTGACCAGTGCGTCGATCTCGTCGGCCGCCCGGTCTGCGCGCAGGCGCCACGAGTCCAGCAAGTGACCATCAACGTCCAGTTTGTCTTGCACGCTGTCGATGCTGGTACTAATGGCGCCCAGCAGACCGCCTTTGACCAGAATCTCCGCTTTGGCGGGGTCCTCCGGGGCAGCGTCGGCGGGGGCGGCAGCCGGAGCAGACGCTGCGGCCGGGGCATCAGCAGCAAACACAGGAACGCTGCCAACGGTCAGCAGCAGGACAATAAACAGCATGGATTTGAAGTTCGGCAAAACTCAAGTCACTCCTCGGTCAGCTAACCGCAGAAAAAACGGCTTAATGGAACTGATCGGATTCGCCGGGGCAAGTTCGCTCCGATCACCCGATCGTCATGTTCATCGTTGGCGGTCTGCTGACGGCGAAATGTAACGAACCTTTACCAAAGCGCTTCGTCGTAGATTCTACGAAGGCGACTGTCTCCAGTGCGCCCGCTATGCCGAGGACCTCTCCATGACGCTCATCCATCCCAAAGCACGTTATCGCCCCTATACCTCCGCAGCTGGCGGCTGGGGTTCGGCGAAGTCAGTGACGGAGATCCTCAGGCGCGAGCAGGCAATGGTTCGTGCAGGCGTGGCGTTGATCAAGCAGAACAAACCTGACGGCTTTGCCTGCGTCAGTTGTGCATGGGCCAAGCCCGGCAAGCCGCACAGCCTCGAATTTTGCGAAAACGGGGCAAAAGCCACTGCCTGGGAGCTGACGTCGCTGAAAACCGATCCCGCGTTTTTTGCTCGTCATACCGTGACCGAATTGCGCCAGTGGCCTGATTACGACCTTGAACAACAAGGTCGCCTCACGCATCCGATGCGCTACGACGCCGCGACTGACCGGTATCAGGAAACATCCTGGGCCGAGGCCTATCGGGATATCGGTGCGCAGTTGAAAGGCATGACGCCGGACAGCGTTGTGTTCTATGCCTCCGGCCGGGCGTCGCTGGAGACGTCGTTCATGTATCAGCTCTTCGCACGCGCATACGGCACCAACAACCTGCCCGACAGCTCGAACATGTGCCACGAAAGCACGTCGGTGGGTTTGCAGGAGAGCATTGGCGTGCCGGTAGGCACCGTCACGCTGGACGACTTCGAACACACTGACTGCATCCTGTTTTTCGGGCAGAACGTGGGCAGCAACAGCCCCCGAATGCTGCACCAACTGCAAGAAGCCCGGCAGCGCGATGTGCCCATTATCACGTTCAACCCCATACGCGAGCGGGGTCTGGAGCGCTTCGTTAATCCACAGTCCCCGGTGGAAATGCTCGGGCCGAAGTCGACGATTATCAGTACGCAGTACCATCAGTTGGCGATCGGCGGCGACACCGCAGCTGTTCTTGGCATCGCCAAGGCGTTGTTTGAAATGGACGAAATAGCTCTTGCGAATGGGCGACCTGGAATCATCGATCAGGCCTTCATTGCCCAGCACACCGAAGGTTTTGGTGAGTTCTGCAACCGCGCGATTGAAACGCCCTGGGAGGCGATTGAACGTCAGGCGGGATTGAGCCGCAGTGCGCTGGAGGCGGTGGCTACCGTTTACGCAAGACACGAGCGCGTCATGATCATCTACGGCATGGGCATCACCCAGCACCGTCGCGGCGTCATCAATGTTCAAATGCTGGTCAATCTGCTCCTGCTGCGCGGCAACATCGGTAAGCGCGGCGCTGGTATTTGTCCTGTGCGCGGCCATTCGAATGTGCAAGGGCAGCGCACCGTTGGCATCACCGAAGACCCGAAAAAGGTGCCAGCGGACAAGATTCAGGAGTTGTATGGCTTTGCAGTTCCTGAGAACAAAGGCGTGAATACCGTTGAAGCGTGCGAGGGCATTCTGGACGGCAGCGTGCGCGGCTTTATCGGGCTCGGCGGGAATTTCTTGCGTGCCGTTCCTGATACCTCCCGGATGGAACCCGCCTGGAACACGCTTGACCTGAACGTGCAAATCGCCACGAAACTGAACCGCACTCACCTGGTGCCAGGTAAAAACGCCTGGATATTGCCATGTCTGGGACGCATCGAGCTGGATCGGCAAAATGGCGTGGAGCAGGTTAACACCACCGAAGACAGCACCGGCTGCGTCCGGGCCTGGCGGGGACAGAGCGAACCTGCCAGCGAACATGCGCGCGCCGAAATCACGATCCTTGCAGGCATCGCGGAAGCGACGTTACCCGGTACTTCGCGCATTGATTGGGACGCCTGGCGCAGCAACTACGCCCTCATCCGTCAGGGCATTGCGCAGGTTTTCCCGGAAATATTCCATGACATGGAGACCCGCATGTGGGAGCCAGGCGGCTTCCACCGGCCTATTCCCGCAGCGAAGCGTGAATGGAAGACGGAGAGCGGGCGTGCGATGTTTGTTACGCCTGAACGGCTTGAGGAAAACGACGATGTCTACCCCAACCATGATCGGCGCGATGTCTTGCAGCTGATGACGTTACGCAGCAATGACCAGTTCAATACCACCATCTACGGATACGAAGATCGCTTCCGCGGCGTCAGTGGGACGCGGGCGGTTATCTTCATGAATCGCAATGACGTGGTCCGGATGGGCTTCGAACCGGGCGGCTGGGTCACCGTCACTACAGCGATCGAGCCGCAGGTTCACCGCTCGGTAGGACCATTGCAGATCATCGCGTACGACATCCCCGAAGCCTGCTGCGCGGCGTATTACCCGGAATGCAACGCACTCGTGCCGCTCTGGCACCACGCCGACCGCAGCAAAGTGCCCGCAGCAAAATCCATCCCGGTAACGCTTGTTAAAGCCACCCCCGACGCGGCCGTATTGAAGCGCGCCCTGCCAGAAGCTGATCAGGTGCATTGAGGTATTTCCGGCCAATGCCTTGACGAGGGAGAACGGACGTTCTACCTTTCGAGGCATGAATACATCAACGAGCATCACCCGCGAGAAAATACTCGCGACCGCCGAACAGCTCATTTACCAAAACGGGATCCAGGCCACGGGCATGGATCTCCTGGTGAAGACGTCGGGCGTCGCGCGGAAGAGCATTTATCGGTATTTCGCCACCAAAGACGAAGTAGCCGCTGCTGCGCTAAACGCGCGTGACGTGCGCTGGATGAACTGGTTTCGCGCCGAGTCCGATCAGGCGCCCGACGCCCGGGCGCGCATCCTGAATATGTTCACGGTCCTCAAGCGCTGGTTCGAATCCGAAGGCTTTCGCGGTTGTGCGTTCATCAACACCGCAGGCGAAGTGGGCGATCCTCAAGACCCGATCCGCCTGATCGCCAAATTGCACAAGCAGAAGCTGCTCGCCTACACGCTCGAACTATGTGAACAGCTGGACATTGCCGACCCCGATCCCTTAGCCAATCAGCTACTGATCCTCATGGAGGGCGCGATTACGGTTGCTCGCGTAATGGGCGACTACAGCAGTGCTGACAACGCCCAAGCCGTCGCGCGACTGATTCTCGAAAAACACTTGGCCGCTGAGGCCTAGTCCAAGACATCTCACCAACGCCGATACAACCCTGCCTGGAGGTCCACCATGTCGTCCAATGCTCAGACTCGCCCGCCACTTCCCCCTTTCACCCACGAATCCGCCATCGAGAAGGTTAGATTGGCTGAGGACGGCTGGAACAGCCGCGATGCGCAGAAGGTCTCTCTTGCGTACACGCTCGACACGCGCTGGCGCAACCGTGCGGAATTCGTCGAGAACCGTGACGAGGCGAAGGACTTTCTTACCCGCAAGTGGAAGAAGGAACTCGATTACCGCCTGATCAAAGAGCTCTGGGCATTTACCGACAACCGGATCGCCGTGCGTTACGCCTACGAATGGCACGACGACTCCGGGAACTGGTTTCGCTCGTACGGCAATGAAAATTGGGAATTCAACGAAGACGGCCTGATGGCACGTCGCTTCGCTTGCATCAACGACATGCCCATCAAGGAAGCGGAGCGCAACTTTCGCTGGCCCCTCGGGCGCCGCCCCGATGACCATCCAGGCTTGTCAGAGTTGGGCTTGTAGCCAACCCGCAGCCCCAAAACAAAGCCCCCGACAGCGAAACTGTGCGGGGGCTTTTGTTTACGTTATTCACGTGCCTGGATGACGCGCTTCTTAGAAGGGAATGTCGTCGTCAAAGCTGTCGAAATCAGGAGCCGGCTGCGGCGCTTGTTGTGGCGCGGGGCGCGACTCACGCTGTGGCTGAGGGGCGGACTGCTGCGGGCGCGCCTGTTGCTGTGGACGCGGCGCGGAGTTCTGGGAGTTCTGATAACCGCCACCACCCTGGCCCTGAGGAGCGCCATCGCCTTGAGGACGGCCGCCCAGCAATTGCATGGTGCCTTGCATGTCGACAACGATTTCAGTCGTGTAACGCTTGATGCCGTCTTTTTCCCACTCGCGGGTCTGCAGCTTGCCTTCAATATAGACCTGCGAACCTTTGCGCAGGTACTCGCCAGCGATTTCGGCGACCTTGCCGAACATCGAGACACGGTGCCATTCGGTCTTTTCGACCTTCTGACCGGTTTGCTTGTCGGTCCACTGTTCGCTTGTTGCCAGACTCAGGTTAGTCACGGCATTACCGTTAGGCATGTAGCGGACTTCGGGATCCTGGCCGCATGTGCCGACCAATATGACTTTGTTAACCCCACGGGCCATAACGTTCTCCTAGGCTTTACACGTTTCCGACGCTGGATTGACCACTTCGTCGAAAGACGCCCGATCCAACAGTTCTTTGTCAAATTTGATGTAAATAGCTGCCTCATTGGCAACCACTACGGCATCTGTTACTCCCCGTACGGCCATCACGCGGTCGGCAAGGCCTGTGTCGCGTTGAGCCTCGGGCGACAACGGCAAGCGAAGGCTGGTTACGTAGGGAGGTTCGCGCATGGTAACAGCAAACGCCAGCCAGATGGCGGCAAGACCGGCGCCGCCGAGGAACACCACATCCAGTCCACCGTGCTGAAAAAGCCACCCACCCAGGATGCCCCCAGCTGCGGAGCCGAGGAATTGGCTGGTGGAGTAGATCCCCATCGCAGTCCCCTTTCCCCCCGCCGGCGACACCTTGCTGATCAGCGAAGGCAGTGACGCTTCAAGCAAATTGAACGCGGTGAAGAACACCACGGTGCCGATGACCAGCGCTCGCAGCGTGTCCCCGAACTCCCAGAAGAAGAGCTCGGTCAGCAGCAGCACCAGCACCGCGCCTAGCAAGACGCGCTTCATCTGCCGCTTTTTTTCGCCATAGATGATGAACGGGATCATGGCGAAGAACGAAATCAACAGAGCAGTCAGGTAGACCCACCAGTGCTCCTCTTTGGGCAGGCCCGCTTTCTCGACCAACGCCAGCGGCAACGCCACGAAACTGGACATCAACATGGCGTGCAACGCAAAGATACCGAGGTCCAGACGCAGCAGATCGGGATGACGGAGCGTAGCGCCCAATGCCTGTCGTGCCAGCCCTGACTCACGATGCTGCAGCGTCACGGTTGATTTGGGGACAATGAAGGCGACTATGGCAATGCCGACCAGCGCCATCGCACCCGTGGCCAGAAACAGCCCCGACAACCCGAACGCACCGGTCAGAATCGGCCCTACGACCATGGCTACGGCAAACGACACCCCGATGGTCATGCCAATCATCGCCATCGCTTTGGTACGGTGCTGCTCGCGAGTCAAATCAGAAAGCAACGCCATTACCGCTGCAGAAATAGCGCCGGCACCCTGCAGGATCCGCCCGGCGATCACGCCCCAGATCGATGTGGACTGAGCGGCCAGCACACTGCCGAGCGCGAAGACGATTAACCCCAGGTAGATGACGGGGCGACGGCCAATGCGATCAGAGATGATGCCGAATGGAATCTGGAGCACAGCCTGGGTCAGACCATAGGCGCCAATGGCCAGCCCGATCAGCGCGGGACTCGCGCCGGCAAGGTCCATCCCGTAAGTTGCAAGGACGGGCAGCACCATGAACATGCCTAGCATACGGAAGGCAAACACCAGCGCCAGACCGCCCGCCGCGCGGGTTTCGCTGCCGCTCATGCGCTCGCTGTGAGAATCGTGCATGAAGGAACCTCGTATGAACCGGCGGCGATTCTACCAGTCCCATCGTGTAGAGCACATACGACGGTTTGCCGCGCATCGCAGGAATTTTCTGATTTCCGAGTGAGGCGGCGCTAATCTCGATAGTGTGTATCCATCCAGTATTTCCCCGTATACTTCCACGTTTTACACGCCCGCCGTGCGAGGCCAGCTTTGGACAAGATCTTGATTCGTGGGGCTCGAACCCACAACCTGAAAAACATCGACCTGACCCTTCCACGCGACAAGCTGATCGTCATCACCGGGTTGTCCGGCTCAGGAAAGTCGTCCCTGGCGTTCGATACGCTTTATGCCGAGGGCCAGCGGCGTTATGTCGAATCGCTGTCCGCCTATGCGCGTCAGTTCCTCTCCATGATGGAAAAGCCGGACGTCGACACTATCGAAGGCCTGTCGCCTGCGATTTCGATCGAACAGAAGTCCACATCGCATAACCCGCGATCGACCGTCGGCACCATCACTGAGATCTACGACTACCTGCGCCTGCTGTATGCGCGCGTCGGTCAACCGCGCTGCCCTGATCACGATATCCCGCTGGAAGCGCAGACAGTCAGCCAGATGGTAGACCTGGTTCTCGCCGAGCCGGAAGGCGCCAAGCTGATGCTGCTTGCTCCCGTGGTACGCGAGCGCAAAGGCGAACATCTGGCGGTATTCGAAGAGTTGCGTGCGCAGGGTTTCGTGCGTGCGCGGGTTAACGGCCGGCTGTGTGAGCTTGACGAATTGCCCAAGCTCGACAAGCAGAAGAAGCACTCGATCGATGTCGTCGTTGACCGCTTCAAGGTCCGCTCTGACCTGCAACAACGTCTGGCCGAGTCTTTCGAAACCGCGCTCAAGCTTGCCGATGGCATTGCGCTGGTCGCTCCAATGGATGACGAGCCCGGCGAGGAGATGATCTTCTCGGCCCGCTTCGCCTGCCCAATCTGTGGCCACGCCATCAGCGAGCTGGAGCCAAAGCTTTTCTCATTCAACAACCCTGCTGGCGCGTGCCCGACGTGCGACGGTTTGGGCGTTAAGCAATTTTTCGATACCAAGCGACTCGTCAACGGTGAGCTGACTTTGGCGGAAGGCGCGATACGCGGGTGGGACAGAAGAAACGTCTATTATTTCCAGATGCTCGGTTCGCTGGCCAAGCATTACCGTTTTAGTCTTGAAGTGCCGTTCAAAGAATTACCAACTGACCTGCAGAAAGTGCTTCTGGGTGGCAGCGGCAAGGAGAACGTTGACTTCCGATACCTGAACGACCGCGGCGACATCGTCAAGCGCGCGCACCCGTTTGAAGGCATCGTTCCCAATCTTGAGCGCCGCTATCGCGAAACCGAGTCGACCACCGTACGCGAGGAGCTGGCAAAGTTTCTCAGTACACAGCCTTGCCCTGAGTGTCGAGGGACTCGCTTGCGTCGTGAGGCACGTCACGTGTGGGTGGGGGAAAAGACTCTTCCAGCAGTGACTAATATGCCAATTGGTGACGCGACCCATTACTTCGGCGACCTGAAGCTGACCGGCCGACGGGGAGAAATCGCTGACAAGATCCTCAAGGAAATCCGCGAACGCCTGCAGTTCCTCGTGAACGTCGGGCTCGATTACCTGACACTGGATCGTAGCGCTGACACCCTTTCGGGCGGTGAGGCACAGCGCATTCGTCTTGCCAGCCAGATCGGCGCCGGACTTGTCGGCGTCATGTATATCCTCGATGAGCCCTCCATCGGGCTGCACCAGCGCGACAACGATCGTCTGCTGGACACCCTGCGACACCTACGGGACATCGGCAACACGGTCATTGTGGTGGAGCACGACGAGGACGCGATTCGGCTGGCTGACTACGTCGTCGACATCGGCCCGGGCGCGGGCGTTCATGGCGGTCACATCGTCGCAGAGGGCACGCCGCAGGAAGTGATGGATCACCCGGACTCTTTAACCGGCAAATACCTCTCCGGACGCGTGAAAATCCAGGTGCCTGCCAAGCGCACGCCGCGCAACAAGAAACTGTCGCTCAAACTCAAAGGCGCACGCGGCAATAATCTGCGCAATGTGGACCTTGAGATCCCGATCGGCTTGCTGACGTGCGTAACGGGCGTTTCCGGGTCAGGCAAGTCGACGCTGATCAACAACACGCTGTTCCCTCTAAGCGCCACGGCGCTTAACGGTGCTACGACCCTTGAAGCTTCGGCGCATGACAGCATTGACGGCCTGCAGCATCTGGACAAAGTCGTGGACATTGACCAGAGCCCCATTGGACGTACGCCACGGTCCAACCCCGCCACCTACACCGGCCTCTTTACGCCGATCAGGGAGCTGTTTGCCGGCGTGCCTGAATCGCGGTCACGGGGGTACGGCCCTGGCCGGTTCTCCTTTAACGTAAAAGGCGGACGCTGCGAAGCATGCCAGGGTGACGGCCTGATCAAGGTCGAGATGCATTTCCTGCCTGATATTTATGTGCCTTGCGACGTGTGCAAGAGCAAGCGATATAACCGCGAGACGCTTGAAGTCAAATACAAGGGCAAAAGCATCCATGAAGTCCTGGAGATGACGATTGAGGAGGCCCGGGCGTTTTTTGACGCCGTGCCTGCCCTCGCCCGTAAGCTGCAGACGCTTATGGACGTGGGTCTGTCGTATATCAAGCTGGGCCAGTCTGCAACGACCCTTTCGGGAGGCGAGGCTCAACGGGTCAAGCTGTCCCGTGAGCTCTCCAAACGTGATACGGGCAAAACGCTCTACATTCTGGACGAGCCGACGACAGGGCTGCACTTCGCGGATATCCAGCAGCTACTGGACGTCTTGCACCGGTTGCGAGACCACGGCAATACCGTCGTCGTCATCGAGCACAACCTGGACGTGATCAAGACGGCCGACTGGCTGGTGGACCTGGGGCCGGAAGGAGGGTCAAAGGGCGGTCAGATCATCGCAACAGGTACGCCAGAGCAAGTGGCTGAGATGAAGCAGTCATACACGGGTCACTATCTGAAGCCACTGCTGGAGCGGGATCGCGCATAACCAGCCCCCAGGAATAGAAAAGCCCCTGACGCTCTCAAGCGGCAGGGGCTTTTTATGATGTGCGAGTCGCTCAGAACTGGGACTGCAAGTAATTCTCAAGCCCAATTGATTTGATCAGTCCCAACTGCTTCTCAAGCCAGTAGGTGTGATCCTCTTCCGTGTCGGCCAGCTGTATCCGCAGAATGTCTCGGCTGACATAGTCTTTATGCTGCTCGCAGAGCGCAATGCCCTTACACAGCGCAGCTCGTACTTTATATTCAAGACGAAGGTCGCTTGCGAGCATCTCTGGCACCGTCGTGCCCACGTCGAGATCATCGGGCCGCATACGCGGCGTCCCTTCAAGCATGAGAATCCGGCGCATCAATGCATCAGCGTGTTGCGCCTCTTCTTCCATCTCGTGATTAATGCGTTCGTACAACTTACCGAAGCCCCAGTCTTCGTACATCCGTGAATGGACGAAATACTGGTCGCGCGCAGCCAGTTCACCAGTGAGTAGCGTGTTGAGGTAATCGATTACATCCGGGTGGCCTTGCATCGCCGTACATCTCCTCGGGAAAGGCAGTAGTTTGAACCAACATGTCCCTGAGGTCACGCTGCGAATAAGTAAATAAATGCGCAAATGCAGCGATTCTCTGACACTAGGTGCCGAAAACGCAGGTAAATGAGGCAGGTTCCGTTTATCACTTAGAATCACAGCGTGCTTGTGGCATCGCCAGGCTACAAGAATAATTTTGGGGGACAACAAAAAACCGGGCACTAGGCCCGGTTTTTTGTACTGACTGACGTCTTACTCAGCGGTTTCTACCGAACCACCGACAGGACGATCGACCAGCTCGACGTACGCCATAGGCGCGTTGTCGCCAGCGCGGAAACCGCACTTGAGGATGCGCAGGTAGCCACCCTCACGAGTCGCATAACGCTTGCCCAGATCGTTGAACAGCTTGCCGACCATTTCTTTCGAACGAGTACGGTCAAATGCCAGACGACGGTTAGCTACGCTGTCAACCTTGGCCAAAGTGATCAGCGGCTCAGCAACGCGACGCAGTTCTTTGGCTTTTGGCAGGGTAGTTTTGATCAGCTCGTGCTCGAACAGCGACACCGCCATGTTTTGGAACATGGCCTTACGGTGGGAGCTGGTACGGCTCAGGTGACGTCCACTTTTACGATGACGCATGGTTCATTCCTTACCAAACACTACGTTCGGTGATTACGACGATCAGGCAGTCGCCTTGTCGTCCTTCTTAAGACTTGCAGGCGGCCAGTTGTCGAGGCGCATGCCGAGGGAGAGACCACGAGAAGCCAGAACGTCCTTGATCTCGGTCAAGGATTTCTTGCCCAGGTTCGGAGTCTTCAACAGTTCTACTTCGGTGCGCTGAATCAGGTCGCCGATGTAGTAAATGTTCTCCGCCTTAAGGCAGTTGGCCGAACGTACGGTCAGTTCCAAATCGTCAACCGGACGAAGCAGGATCGGATCGATCTCGTCTTCCTGTTCGACTACAACCGGTTCGCTATCACCTTTGAGGTCGACGAACGCAGCCAACTGCTGTTGCAGAATGGTTGCTGCACGACGGATAGCCTCTTCAGGATCCAGAGTACCGTTGGTTTCCAGATCAATAACCAGCTTGTCCAGGTTGGTACGCTGCTCGACACGGGCGTTTTCCACCACGTATGCGATACGACGAACCGGGCTGAACGAAGAGTCGAGCTGCAAGCGACCAATGCTGCGGCTTTCGTCTTCATCGCTCTGACGCGAGTCTGCTGGTTCATAACCGCGACCACGAGCTACCACGAGCTTCATGTTCAGGGCGCCGTTAGACGCCAGGTTAGCGATTACGTGATCGGGGTTAACGATCTCGACATCATGATCCAGCTGAATATCGGCAGCGGTAACCACCCCCGAACCCTTCTTCGACAAGGTCAGCGTAACTTCGTCTCGACCGTGCAGCTTGATAGCCAGACCTTTAAGGTTCAACAGGATTTCAATGACATCTTCCTGTACACCTTCGATGGCGCTGTACTCATGGAGTACACCGTCAATCTCGGCCTCGACTACTGCACAGCCGGGCATGGAGGACAACAGGATGCGGCGCAGCGCGTTGCCCAGGGTATGGCCGAAACCACGCTCGAGAGGCTCGAGTGTGATCTTGGCGCGGGTCGGACTGACAACCTGCACATCAATGTGGCGGGGTGTCAGGAACTCATTTACCGAAATCTGCATGGATGCACCTATTTTCTAGCCCTTACTTGGAGTAGAGCTCGACAATCAGGCTTTCGTTGATGTCGGCGGACAGATCACTGCGAGCTGGGACGCTTTTGAAGACGCCAGATTTTTTCTCAGTGTCTACTTCTACCCATTCTACGCGGCCACGTTGGGCACACAGATCGAGAGCCTGGACAATACGCAGTTGGTTCTTCGCCTTTTCACGAATTGCCACCACGTCACCAGCGCGAACCTGGTAGGACGGAACGTTAACGGTTTTGCCGTTGACGCTTACCGACTTGTGCGAGACCAGCTGACGCGATTCGGCACGAGTCGAACCGAAGCCCATGCGGTATACAACGTTGTCCAGACGGCATTCGAGCAGTTGCAGCAGGTTTTCACCTGTAGCGCCTTTCTTGCCGGCAGCTTCTTTGTAGTAACCGCTGAACTGACGCTCGAGAACGCCATAAATACGACGGACCTTCTGCTTTTCACGCAGTTGGGTGCCGTAGTCGGACTGGCGACCGCGGCGTTGGCCGTGGATACCAGGTGCTGCTTCGATGTTGCACTTCGATTCGATCGCGCGCACGCCGCTCTTCAGGAAGAGATCGGTGCCTTCGCGACGAGCGAGTTTGCATTTTGGACCAATGTAACGAGCCATTCTTTACAATCTCCTGGATTACACGCGGCGCTTCTTCGGCGGACGGCACCCGTTGTGCGGGATTGGCGTCACGTCGGTGATGCTGGCGATCTTGTAGCCGCAGCCGTTCAAAGCACGGACAGCAGATTCACGACCTGGGCCTGGACCTTTGACGTTAACGTCGAGGTTTTTCAGGCCGTATTCCAGCGCAGCTTGACCAGCACGTTCAGCAGCTACCTGAGCAGCGAACGGGGTGGACTTGCGGGAACCGCGGAAACCCGAACCACCGGAGGTTGCCCAGGAAAGAGCGTTACCTTGACGGTCGGTGATGGTCACGATTGTGTTGTTAAAAGATGCATGGATGTGGGCGATGCCATCAACCACTGTCTTTTTAACTTTTTTACGAGGACGAGCAGCAGGTTTTGCCATGATTTAATTCCTGTCGATTCGCTGGGGCGATTACTTGCGGATCGGCTTACGCGGACCTTTACGGGTACGCGCGTTAGTCTTGGTACGCTGACCGCGTACTGGAAGACCACGACGATGACGCAGACCGCGATAGCAACCGAGGTCCATCAAGCGCTTGATTTTCATGTTGATTTCGCGACGCAGATCACCTTCAGTGGTGAACTTCGCGACTTCGCCACGCAGCTGTTCAATCTGCTCGTCGCTCAGATCTTTGATCTTGACCGCCGGGTTTACCCCGGTGGTAGCACAGATTTTGTGTGCAGTTGTGCGACCGACACCATAGATGTAGGTCAGCGAGATAACAGTATGCTTGTTATCTGGAATGTTAACGCCTGCAATACGGGCCATTCAGTGGGACTCCAATTGACAGCTACCTACGCCCCGGAAGCCAAGAAATAGGGCGCGAGATAATATCGCTGTAATAACAAATAATCAACCCAGCAGCGCACTAGCTGCTGGGCTTTTAGCACAGATCACATTTAGCCTTGGCGCTGCTTGTGACGTGGTTCCGCGCTGCAAATTACTCGAACAACACCTTCGCGGCGAATAATCTTGCAGTTACGGCACAGCTTTTTCACCGATGCACGAACTTTCATCACGAACTCCTCTAACCTTATGGGTGCTTCAGCGCAGCATGCCGCTGCCGTAGCCCTTCAGGTTGGCTTTCTTCATCAGGGATTCATACTGGTGCGAAACGAGGTGAGATTGCACTTGGGACATGAAGTCCATCACAACCACGACCACGATCAGCAACGAGGTCCCGCCAAGGTAAAACGGCACGTTTGCGGCTACCACGAGAAACTGGGGCAGCAAGCACACGGCCATCATATATAGAGCACCGAACATGGTCAGACGAGTCAGGACGCCATCAATATAGCGCGCAGACTGCTCACCAGGACGAATACCCGGAATAAAGGCACCGGACTTCTTCAGGTTTTCCGCTACGTCTTTCGGATTGAACATCAACGCCGTATAGAAGAAGCAGAAGAAAATAATCCCTGCACTAAACAGCAGAATATTCAACGGCTGACCAGGAGCGATCGACTGCGAGATGTCCTGCAACCAGCCCATGCCCTCGGACTGACCAAACCAGGCACCCAACGAAGCCGGAAACAGCAGAATGCTGCTTGCAAAGATGGCCGGAATGACGCCGGCCATATTCACTTTTAACGGCAAGTGGCTTGTCTGCGCTGCAAAGACCTTACGGCCCTGCTGACGCTTGGCGTAATGCACAGCAATACGTCGCTGGCCACGCTCGATGAACACCACGAAACCGATAATCGCTACTGCCAGCAAACCGATGGCGACCAAGGCAAAAATATTGATATCGCCTTGGCGCGCAGACTCGAAAGACTGCCCGATCGCTCTCGGAAGACCGGCCACGATACCCGAAAAAATCAACATCGAGATACCGTTGCCAACACCGCGCTCGGTGATCTGCTCGCCCAACCACATCATGAACAAGGCACCAGCAACAAATGTGGTGACTGCAACGAAGTGGAAGCCGATATCTGCCGAAAACGCAACGCCCTGCCCGGCTAGACCAATGGACATGCCAATAGCCTGAACCAGAGCAAGGACGACGGTGCCGTAGCGGGTGTACTGGCTAATCTTGCGACGACCAGCTTCACCTTCCTTCTTCAACTGTTCCAGCTGTGGGCTGACTGCGGTCATGAGCTGCATGATGATCGATGCCGAAATGTACGGCATGATCCCCAACGCAAAAATACTCATCCGCTCCAGCGCACCGCCGGAAAACATGTTGAACAAGCTAAGAATGGTCCCCTCATTCTGTCGAAACAGGTCGGCTAAGCGGTCAGGGTTGATACCCGGAACTGGGATATGCGCACCGATCCGATAGACGATAATCGCCAGGAACAGGAAACGCAGACGAGCCCAGAGTTCGGACAACCCGCCGCTTTTGCCGAGCGATGAGAGAGCACCTTGCTTAGCCATTTATTCCTCGAACTTGCCGCCAGCTGCTTCGATAGCCGCACGCGCACCTTTGGTGGCTGCGATACCTTTGAGGGTGACTGCGCGAGTAACTTCACCGGACAGCATGATTTTCACACGCTGTACGTTTTGGTTGATCACGTTGGCATCCTTCAGGGACTGCACAGTGACGACGCCTTCAACCTTTGCCAGCTCGGAAGTGCGAACTTCAGCACGGTCCATAGCCTTCAAGGAGACGAAGCCGAACTTAGGCAGACGACGATGCAGCGGCTGTTGACCGCCTTCAAAGCCCGGAGCAATAGTGCCACCGGAGCGGGAGGTTTGACCCTTGTGGCCACGGCCACCGGTCTTACCCAAACCACTACCGATACCACGGCCCGGACGATGCTTTTCGCGACGGGAACCCGGCGCTGGACTCAGATCATTGAGTTTCATCGATTAACCCTCGACTCGCAGCATGTAGTAAGCCTTGTTGATCATCCCACGGTTTTCCGGGGTATCAACGACTTCTACAGTGTGACCGATGCGACGCAGACCCAAACCCTTAACGCACAATTTGTGGTTAGGGATGCGGCCGGTCATGCTTTTGATCAGCGTTACTTTAACGGTAGCCATGATCAGAAGATCTCCTGGACGTTCAGGCCGCGCTTGGCAGCAATGGACTCAGGGGACTGCATGGTCTTCAAACCCTTGAACGTTGCGTGAACAACGTTGACTGGGTTGGTCGAACCGTAGCACTTGGCAAGAACGTTATGAACGCCAGCAACTTCGAGGACAGCACGCATTGCGCCGCCAGCGATGATGCCAGTACCTTCAGACGCAGGCTGCATGTAGACCTTCGAAGCCCCATGAGCGGACTTGATGGCGTACTGCAGAGTTGTGCCGTTCAGATCAACCTGGATCATATTGCGGCGAGCAGCTTCCATTGCCTTCTGGATCGCAGCAGGCACTTCACGTGACTTGCCACGGCCGAAGCCAACGCGCCCTTTACCATCACCCACCACGGTCAACGCGGTGAAAGTGAAGATACGGCCGCCTTTAACGGTTTTTGCTACGCGATTAACTTGAACCAGCTTCTCGATGTAGCCTTCGTCGCGTTTTTGGTCGTTATTTGACATAACTTAGAACTCCAGCCCGCCTTCACGAGCAGCATCAGCCAGCGCCTTAACGCGACCGTGGTACTTGAAGCCAGAACGATCAAAAGCCACTTGCGATACACCAGCGGCTTTCGCACGCTCAGCGATCAGCTGGCCAACTTTAGTGGCCGCGTCGATGTTGCCAGTGGCCCCATCACGCAGTTCTTTGTCCAAAGTCGAGGCGTTTGCCAAGACTTTGCTGCCGTCGGCCGAGATGACCTGGGCATAAATGTGCTGCGAAGAGCGGTACACGCAGAGACGCACGACTTCGAGTTCGTGCATTTTCAGGCGTGCTTTGCGAGCGCGACGCAGTCGGGTAACTTTTTTGACGGTCATTTGCTATGCCCTACTTCTTCTTGGCTTCTTTACGACGGACGACTTCGTCCGCGTAACGCACGCCTTTGCCTTTGTACGGCTCTGGACGGCGGAAGTCGCGGATCTCAGCGGCCACTTGACCAACCAACTGCTTGTCGATACCGCGAATAACGATATCGGTTTGGTTGGGAGTCTCAGCGGTGATGCCTTCCGGCAATTCGTAGTCCACTGGGTGCGAGAAGCCAAGGGCCAGGTTCAGCACCGTGCCTTTTGCTTGCGCTTTGTAACCAACACCGACCAGCTGAAGCTTGCGCTCGAAGCCTTGGCTTACGCCTTGGACCATGTTGTTTACCAACGCACGAGTGGTACCGGCCATTGCGCGAGTTTGCTGATCGCCGTTGCGAGCAGCAAAACGCAGCTCACCGGACTCTTCAACAATTTCAATGGACGAATGAATGTTCAGGTCTAGAGTGCCCTTGGCACCCTTCACCGAAAGCTGCTGACCGACGAGTTTGACTTCGACGCCTGCTGGCAACTTAACGGGGTTCTTAGCTACGCGTGACATGCTTATCCCCCCTTAGAACACTGTGCAAAGCACTTCGCCGCCGACACCGGCAGCGCGCGCAGCACGATCCGTCATCACACCTTTGTTGGTGGAGACGATAGACACACCGAGGCCGCCACGAACTTTTGGCAACTCATCGACGGACTTGTACTGACGCAGGCCTGGACGGCTAACGCGCTTCACTTCTTCGATGACCGGACGGCCTTCGAAGTACTTCAGCTCGATGGACAGCAACGGCTTGGTTTCGCTGCTGATCTGATAACCCGCAATGTAACCTTCGTCCTTCAGGACTTTGGCTACAGCAACCTTCAACGTGGAAGATGGCATGCTTACGACGGGCTTTTCAGCCATCTGGGCATTACGGATACGAGTTAGCATGTCCGCTAACGGGTCCTGCATACTCATGGGCTAGACGCTCCTGATACAAAAAAATGAGCCTTGCGGCTACAACCTATCGCCTTAAAATTCCGGGCACGTGCAAGCACGGGCTCTGGCGAGCCGGCAATTCTAGGCGCACCCCAGAAATGAATCAAGCCCCAAAAGGGGCTTGATTCAAATTCAGGCTTTACGAACATCGGTTCGGGATGAACACGAAGTGCGCATTACGAGAATAACTGCTTACCAGCTGGCTTTAACCAGACCTGGTACGTCGCCACGCATTGCTGCTTGACGCAGCATGTTACGGCCGAGGCCGAATTTGCGGTATACGCCGTGCGGACGACCTGTCAGGCGGCAACGGTTACGCATGCGCGAGGCGCTTGCGTCACGTGGCTGCTTCTGCAGTGCGACCGTTGCTTCCCAGCGTGCTTCTGGACTTGCGTTCAGATCCACGATGATCGCTTTCAGCGCAGCACGCTTGGTAGCGTACTTGGCAACGGTGAGCTGACGCTTCAGCTCACGGTTTTTCATGCTCTTCTTGGCCATGGTCCTACTCCAATCAGTTGCGGAACGGGAACTTGAAAGCACGCAGCAATGCGCGACCTTCTTCGTCCGTACGAGCAGTGGTGGTCAGGGTAATGTCCAGACCGCGCAGGGCATCGATCTTGTCGTAGTCGATTTCCGGGAAAATGATCTGCTCTTTAACGCCCATGCTGTAGTTACCACGACCATCAAAGGACTTGGCATTCAGGCCGCGGAAGTCGCGAACCCGAGGCAGGGAGATCGACAGCAGACGATCCAGGAATTCGTACATACGCTCACGGCGCAGAGTCACTTTGACGCCGATCGGCCAACCTTCACGGACTTTAAAGCCAGCGATAGATTTGCGAGCGTAGGTCACAACGACTTTTTGGCCGGTGATTTTTTCCAGGTCTGCAACAGCGTGCTCGATGACTTTTTTGTCGCCGATCGCTTCGCCCAGACCCATGTTCAGGGTGATCTTGGTAACGCGTGGAACTTCCATCACGTTCGAGAGCTTAAGTTCTTCCTTAAGCTTCGGTGCGATTTCTTTCCAGTAAATCTCTTTTAGTCGTGCCATGGTCTTCTACCTAGCAGTGTTCAAGCATCAACCGCTTTTTGGGTCGACTTGAAGACACGAATTTTCTTGCCGTCTTCAACTTTGAAACCAACGCGGTCAGCCTTGTTGGTTGCGCCGTTGAAAATGGCGACGTTAGAAGCGTGCAATGGCGCTTCTTTCTCGACGATACCGCCCTGTACGCCCGACATCGGGTTTGGCTTGGTATGACGCTTCACCAGGTTGATCCCACCAACGACCAGACGGTCATCAGCGAGAACCTTGAGCACCTTACCGCGCTTACCTTTGTCTTTGCCGGCGATCACGATGATCTCGTCGTCACGACGAATCTTTTGCATGTCGGATCTCCTTACAGCACTTCTGGGGCGAGCGAGACGATCTTCATGAACTTCTCAGTACGAAGTTCACGGGTCACTGGCCCAAAGATACGGGTGCCGATCGGCTCTTGCTTGTTGTTCAACAGAACAGCAGCGTTGCCATCAAAGCGGATGATGGAGCCGTCTGCGCGACGAACACCGTGGCGGGTGCGGACTACTACTGCAGTCATCACCTGGCCTTTCTTCACTTTACCGCGCGGAATTGCTTCCTTGACGGTAACTTTGATGATGTCACCGATACCAGCGTAACGACGATGAGAGCCACCAAGCACCTTGATGCACATAACGCGGCGTGCGCCGCTGTTATCGGCCACATCGAGCATGGATTGAGTCTGAATCATATAATTTCTCCGACCCCTAGCCCTTAGACTTCCACAGCGCGTTCGAGAACATCAACCAGTGCCCAAGATTTGGTCTTGGCCATCGGACGAGTTTCACGAATAGTGACCTTGTCGCCGATGTGGCACTGATTGGTTTCGTCGTGCGCGTGCAGCTTAGTCGAACGCTTAACGTATTTACCGTAGATTGGGTGCTTGACGCGACGCTCGATCAGTACGGTGATGGTCTTGTCCATCTTGTCGCTGACGACACGGCCAGTCAGCGTACGGACGGTTTTTTCGGCTTCAGCCATGATTACTTACCTGCCTGCTGGTTGAGCACAGTCTTCACGCGAGCGATGTCACGCTTAACTTGCGAGAGCAGGTGAGACTGCCCCAACTGGCCAGTTGCTTTCTGCATACGCAGATTGAACTGGTCGCGCAGCAAGCCGAGCAGTTGCTCGTTCAGTTGCTGTGCTGATTTTTCACGAAGTTCATTCGCTTTCATCACATCACCGTCCGCTTAACAAAGGAGGTGGCGAGCGGCAGCTTTGCAGCAGCCAGGGCGAAAGCCTCACGCGCCAACTCTTCGGAAACACCCTCGATCTCATACAGGACTTTGCCTGGCTGAATCTGGGCAACCCAGTACTCCACGTTACCCTTACCTTTACCCATACGAACTTCGAGGGGCTTTTTGGTGACAGGCTTGTCCGGGAATACACGGATCCAGATCTTGCCGCCACGTTTAACGTGACGGGTCAGTGCACGACGCGCTGACTCGATCTGACGAGCGGTGAGACGACCACGAGCAACAGACTTCAGCGCGAACTCGCCGAAGCTGACTTTGCTACCGCGCAGTGCCAGACCACGGTTGTGGCCGGTCATCTGCTTGCGGAACTTCGTACGCTTAGGTTGCAACATTTGGCGTACCCCTTACTTAGCAGCTTTTTTACGAGGCGCTGGTGCTTGTGGTTTCAGCTCTTCTTGGCGACCACCAATTACTTCGCCTTTGAAGATCCAAACCTTTACACCGATCACACCGTATGTGGTGTGAGCTTCGTAGTTGGCATAGTCGATGTCGGCACGCAGGGTGTGCAATGGCACACGACCTTCGCGATACCATTCAGTACGTGCGATTTCAGCACCGCCGAGACGACCGCTCACTTGGATTTTGATGCCTTTGGCACCAATGCGCATGGCGTTCTGAACTGCACGCTTCATAGCGCGACGGAACATAACGCGACGCTCCAGCTGCTGAGCTACGCTCTGCGCAACCAGCATACCGTCGAGCTCCGGCTTGCGGATTTCTTCGATATTGATGTGCACAGGCACACCCATTTGCTTGGTCAGGTCCTGACGCAGCTTCTCAACGTCCTCACCTTTCTTCCCGATAACGATACCCGGACGAGCAGTGTGGATGGTGATGCGTGCAGTCTGAGCCGGACGATGGATATCGATACGGCTTACGGACGCGCTTTTTAGTTTGTCTTGGAGATACTCACGCACCTTCAGATCAGCGAACAAGTAGTCCGCATAAGTCCGACCGTCTGCGTACCAGACGGAGGTGTGCTCCTTGACGATTCCCAGGCGAATGCCAATGGGATGTACTTTCTGACCCATCTCTTCGACTCCGTTACTTGTCAGCAACCTTGACAGTGATATGGCAAGACCGCTTGACGATGCGATCAGCACGGCCTTTGGCACGTGGCATGATGCGCTTCAGCGAACGCCCTTCGTTGACGAAAACGGTGGAGACCTTCAGGTCATCAACGTCTGCGCCTTCGTTATGCTCGGCGTTGGCTACGGCCGACTCCAGCACTTTCTTCATGATCTCGGCGGCTTTCTTACTGCTGAAAGCCAACAGGTTGAGCGCTTCGCCCACCTTCTTCCCGCGGATCTGGTCGGCGACCAAGCGGGCTTTCTGGGCGGAGATTCGAGCGCCCGACAACTTAGCGGCTACTTCCATCGTTCCTTACCCCTTAACGCTTGGCTTTCTTGTCTGCCACGTGCCCACGATAAGTGCGGGTACCGGCAAACTCGCCTAGTTTGTGGCCGACCATGTCTTCGTTCACGAGAACAGGAACATGCTGACGACCGTTATGCACTGCAATGGTCAAACCGACCATTTGTGGCAGGATCATTGAGCGACGCGACCAGGTTTTAACTGGTTTGCGATCGTTCTTTTCCGCCGCCACTTCGATCTTCTTCAGTAGGTGAAGATCAATAAAAGGACCTTTTTTCAGAGAACGTGGCACTGTCGTATCCCTCTATTTACTTGCGACGACGGACGATCATTTTGTCGGTACGCTTATTACCACGAGTCTTCGCGCCCTTAGTCGGGAAGCCCCACGGCGATACCGGATGACGACCACCAGAGGTACGACCTTCACCACCACCATGTGGGTGGTCAACCGGGTTCATGGCAACACCACGAACGGTTGGGCGAACGCCACGCCAGCGCTTGGCACCAGCTTTACCCAGCGAACGCAGGCTGTGCTCGGAGTTCGAGACCTCACCCAGAGTCGCACGGCATTCAGCCAGAACTTTACGCATCTCACCGGAGCGAAGACGCAAGGTTACGTAGACACCCTCACGAGCGATCAGCTGAGCAGAAGCACCAGCGGAGCGAGCGATCTGAGCGCCTTTACCCGGCTTCAACTCGATGCCGTGAACGGTAGAACCCACTGGAATGTTACGCAGCTGCAGAGCATTGCCTGGCTTGATTGGAGCCAGAGCACCTGCGATGAGCTGGTCGCCAGCACTCACGCCTTTAGGCGCGATGATGTAACGACGCTCGCCATCTGCGTAAAGCAGCAGTGCGATGTGTGCAGTACGGTTTGGATCGTATTCGATACGCTCGACGGTGGCAGCGATGCCATCCTTATCGTTGCGACGGAAGTCGACCAGACGGTAATGCTGCTTATGACCACCACCGATGTGACGGGTAGTAATACGGCCATTGTTGTTACGACCACCAGTCTTCGATTTTTTCTCGAGCAGCGGTGCGTGAGGAGCGCCTTTATGCAGCTCCTGGTTGACCACCTTGACCACAAAACGGCGGCCAGGGGAAGTCGGTTTGCATTTAACGATTGCCATGATGCACCCCTTCCTTACTCAGCACTGCTGCTGAAATCGAGATCTTGGCCTGGCTGAAGGGAGATAACTGCCTTCTTCCAGTCATTACGCTTGCCCAGACCGCGAGCAGTGCGCTTGGTCTTACCCAGAACATTCAGGGTAGTGACACGCTCTACTTTCACGCTGAACAGGCTTTCGACGGCCTTCTTGATTTCCAGCTTGGTTGCATCAGTAGCAACCTTGAAAACGAACTGACCTTTTTTGTCTGCCAGAACCGTAGCCTTCTCGGAAACGTGCGGGCCAAGCAGAACTTTAAATACGCGTTCCTGGTTCATCCCAGCAGCTCCTCGAATTTCTTCACGGCCGACACAGTGATCAACACTTTGTCGTATGCGATCAGACTAACTGGATCGGAACCTTGAACATCACGCACATCAACGTGCGGCAGGTTGCGAGCAGCCAGGTACAGGTTCTGATCAACAGCGTCCGACACGATCAAAACGTCGGTCAGGCTCATGTCGTTCAGCTTGCCCAGCAGATCTTTGGTTTTCGGCGATTCAACAGCGAAATCCTGAACTACGACCAGACGATCAGTACGCACCAGCTCAGCAAGAATGGAGCGCAGTGCTGCGCGATACATCTTCTTGTTCAGCTTTTGCGAGTGATCCTGAGGACGCGCTGCGAATGTGGTACCGCCGCCGCGCCAGATCGGGCTACGGATAGTACCGGCACGAGCACGGCCAGTACCCTTTTGACGCCAAGGGCGCTTACCGCCACCGGATACGTCAGAACGGGTCTTTTGCTGCTTGCTACCTTGACGACCGCCAGCCATGTAGGCCACGACCGCTTGGTGAACCAGCGTCTCGTTGAACTCGCCGCCAAATGTCAGTTCGGAAACTTCGATCGCTTGAGCGTCATTTACATTTAATTGCATGTCAGCTTCCCCTTAACCGCGAGCCTTGGCTGCTGGACGTACAACCACATTGCCGCCAGTAGCGCCAGGAACAGCACCTTTGACCAACAACAGATTGCGTTCAGCGTCCACGCGCACTACTTCCAGGGACTGCACGGTCACGCGCTCAGCGCCCATATGACCGGACATTTTTTTGCCCTTGAATACACGACCAGGAGTCTGGCACTGGCCGATAGAGCCTGGGACGCGGTGGGACACGGAGTTACCGTGAGTATTATCTTGGCCACGGAAATTGTGGCGCTTGATCGTACCCTGGAAACCTTTACCTTTGGACTGACCGGTAACATCTACCATCTGGCCAGCGGCGAAGATTTCTGCATTGATCAGATCGCCTGCCTTGTATTCGCCTTCTTCAAGACGGAATTCCAGGACGGTACGACCCGCGGCAACGTTCGCTTTAGCGAAGTGACCTGCCTGAGCAGCAGTCACACGGGAAGCGCGACGCTCGCCGACAGTGACTTGCACTGCACGATAGCCATCGACTTCTTCGGTTTTGAACTGGGTGACGCGATTCGGCTCGATCTCAATGACCGTAACCGGAATGGAGACACCTTCTTCGGTGAAAATACGGGTCATACCGCATTTACGACCGACTACACCAATAGTCATGTTGTAAACCTCATGAGTGTACGGGGCTTTCACCCGCTATGGCCGCCCATTTCAGAGCGTTACACGACTAAGACCCAAGTCTTAGCCGAGGCTGATCTGCACTTCCACACCTGCCGCAAGGTCAAGCTTCATCAGCGCATCAACGGTTTTATCCGTTGGCTGGACGATGTCCAGAACACGCTTATGAGTGCGGATCTCGTACTGGTCACGCGCGTCTTTGTTGACGTGCGGGGAGACCAGAACGGTGAACCGCTCTTTACGGGTTGGCAATGGAATTGGACCACGCACTTGAGCACCAGTACGTTTCGCGGTTTCCACGATTTCCTGGGTTGATTGGTCGATCAGGCGATGGTCAAAAGCCTTCAACCTGATACGGATTTGCTGATTTTGCATTGGATTTCAGACTCCAGGCTACGTCCCACCGAGCGCAATACGCCCGTTTAAAGGAGGCGCAATTCTATAGACGAGCTAACAGGGTGTCAACCCAATAAAAAAGCCCCCGCAAGCGGGGGCTCTTTTTGAAGATCAACGCTTACGCGATGATTTTGGCTACGACGCCAGCGCCGACGGTACGACCGCCTTCACGGATAGCGAAACGCAGACCGTCTTCCATTGCGATTGGCTTGATCAGGGTAACGGAAACTTTCACGTTATCACCTGGCATAACCATCTCAACGCCTTCCGGCAGTTCGCAGCTACCAGTAACGTCGGTAGTACGGAAATAGAACTGTGGACGGTAGCCTTTGAAGAACGGAGTGTGACGACCGCCTTCTTCCTTGCTCAGCACGTAGATTTCAGCTTCGAACTGAGTGTGCGGCTTGACAGTGCCTGGCTTGACCAGAACCTGGCCACGCTCAACGTCGTCACGCTTGGTGCCGCGCAGCAGAACGCCGCAGTTCTCGCCAGCACGACCTTCGTCGAGCAGCTTACGGAACATTTCAACACCGGTGCAGGTAGTGACAGTAGTGTCACGCAGACCAACGATTTCCAGTGGATCCTGAACCTTGACGATACCGCGCTCAACACGACCAGTCACAACAGTACCGCGACCAGAGATCGAGAATACGTCTTCGATTGGCATCAGGAACGGCTTGTCAACAGCACGCTCTGGCTGAGGAATGTAGCTGTCCAGAGTTTCAACCAACTTCTTGACGGCAGTGGTGCCCATCTCGTTGTCGTCTTTGCCTTCCAACGCCATACGGGCAGAGCCGATGATGATTGGAGTGTCGTCGCCCGGGAAGTCGTAAGTGCTCAGCAGATCGCGCACTTCCATCTCAACCAGTTCCAGCAGCTCAGCGTCGTCTACCAGGTCAGCCTTGTTCAGGAAGACCACGATGTACGGAACGCCAACCTGACGAGACAGCAGGATGTGCTCACGAGTTTGTGGCATCGGACCATCGGCAGCCGAACAGACCAGGATAGCGCCGTCCATCTGGGCAGCACCAGTGATCATGTTCTTCACATAGTCAGCGTGACCTGGGCAGTCAACGTGAGCGTAGTGACGCGTTGCCGAGTTGTACTCAACGTGCGCGGTGTTGATGGTGATACCACGAGCTTTTTCTTCTGGTGCGCTGTCGATCTTGTCGAAGTCAACACGAGCCGAACCGAAAACTTCGGAGCAAACACGGGTCAGAGCAGCGGTCAGTGTGGTTTTACCGTGGTCAACGTGACCAATGGTGCCAACGTTGACGTGCGGAAGGGAACGATCAAATTTTTCTTTAGCCACGACAAATAACTCCTAGCCTAAAGGCGCTGAATCAGCCTTGTTTTTTGGTTACAGTTTCGACGATGTGCGACGGAGCTGTATTGTATTTTTTGAATTCCATAGAGTAGCTTGCGCGACCTTGGGACATGGAGCGAACGTCGGTCGCATAACCGAACATCTCACCCAACGGAACCTCGGCGCGAATTACCTTGCCGGAAACCGTATCTTCCATACCCAGGATCATGCCGCGACGACGGTTAAGGTCGCCCATCACGTCACCCATATAGTCTTCAGGCGTAACAACCTCTACAGCCATGATCGGCTCAAGCAACTCACCGCCGCCCTTCTGGGCCAGCTGCTTTGTCGCCATGGATGCAGCCACCTTAAACGCCATCTCGTTCGAGTCGACGTCGTGGTAAGAACCATCAAACACGGTAGCCTTCAGGCCGATCAGCGGATAGCCGGCAACGACGCCGTTCTTCATCTGCTCTTCGATACCCTTCTGGATAGCCGGGATGTATTCCTTAGGAACAACACCACCCACCACTTCGTTCACGAATTGCAGACCTTCCTGACCTTCGTCAGCAGGGGCAAAACGGATCCAGCAGTGGCCGAACTGACCACGACCGCCGGACTGACGAACGAACTTGCCTTCGATTTCACAGTTCTTCGTGATGCGCTCACGATACGAAACCTGAGGCTTACCGATGTTGGCTTCGACGTTGAACTCACGGCGCATCCGGTCAACCAGGATGTCCAGGTGCAACTCGCCCATGCCAGAGATGATCGTTTGACCCGTCTCTTCATCAGTTTTAACGCGGAAAGAAGGGTCTTCCTGAGCAAGTTTGCCCAGTGCGATACCCATTTTTTCCTGGTCATCCTTAGTCTTAGGCTCTACGGCAACCGAAATAACCGGCTCCGGGAAGTCCATCCGAACCAGAATGATTGGCTTGTCAGCGTTGCACAAGGTTTCACCAGTGGTGACGTCCTTCATGCCGATCAAGGCCGCGATGTCACCAGCGCGTACTTCCTTGATCTCCTCACGGGCGTTTGCGTGCATTTGCACCATACGACCCACGCGCTCTTTCTTGCCCTTAACGGAGTTGATCACGCCGTCGCCGGAGGCCAGTACGCCCGAGTACACACGGACGAACGTCAGGGTACCCACGAATGGGTCGGTAGCAATCTTGAACGCCAGGGCCGAGAACGGCTCGTTATCGTCCGCATGACGCTCCATTTCTTCTTCCTCGTTATCAGGGTTGGAACCCTTGATAGCAGGAATGTCGACTGGAGCCGGCAGGTAGTCGATCACGGCGTCGAGAACCAGGGGAACACCCTTGTTCTTGAAGGAAGAACCGCAAACAGCAAGAACGATCTCACCAGCAATAGTACGCTGACGCAGAGCAGCCTTGATCTCCTCGTTGGTGAGTTCTTCACCCTCGAGGTATTTGTTCATCAGCTCTTCGCTGGCTTCAGCCGCAGCCTCAACCATGTTGCTGCGCCACTCATCAGCCAGCTCCTGCAATTCAGCAGGAATAGGCTTGCGTACAGGGACCATACCTTTATCGGCATCGTTCCAGTAGACCGCTTCCATGGACATCAGATCGATCTGACCCTGGAAATTGTCTTCGGAGCCAATTGCCAACTGGATCGGCACTGGAGTGTGACCCAGACGCTGCTTGATCTGCGCGATAACGCGTAGGAAGTTGGCACCAGCACGGTCCATCTTGTTCACGTAAACGATACGCGGAACACCGTACTTATTGGCCTGACGCCATACGGTTTCGGACTGAGGCTCAACCCCTGAAGTACCACAGAACACCACAACCGCGCCGTCGAGTACACGCAGGGAACGCTCAACTTCAATGGTGAAGTCTACGTGGCCCGGCGTGTCAATGACGTTGAAGCGGTATTGGTCTTTGTGCTGCTTCTCGGAACCCTGCCAAAAGGCAGTAATAGCAGCAGAAGTAATGGTAATACCACGCTCCTGCTCCTGAACCATCCAGTCGGTGGTCGCGGCGCCGTCATGCACCTCGCCCATCTTGTGGCTTTTACCGGTGTAAAAAAGGACGCGCTCGGTGGTGGTGGTTTTACCAGCATCCACGTGAGCAACGATACCAATGTTACGGTAACGGTTGATCGGTGTAGTACGAGCCATAAAGCCCTCGCAAAATTAGTGACGCTGAAATTAGAAGCGGTAGTGCGAGAAAGCCTTGTTGGCTTCAGCCATACGGTGCACGTCTTCACGCTTCTTGACCGCAGCACCTTTACCTTCGGCGGCGTCCAACAATTCGCCGGCCAAACGCAGAGCCATAGACTTCTCACCGCGCTTGCGCGCGAAGTCTACCAGCCAACGCATTGCCAGAGCATTACGACGGGACGGACGAACTTCGACCGGAACCTGGTAAGTAGCACCGCCTACACGGCGCGACTTCACTTCGACCAGCGGAGCGATGGCGTCGAGAGCTTTCTCGAAGATTTCCAGGGGATCGCTGTTCTTGCGTTCTTTAACCTTTTCCAGCGCGCCATAAACGATACGCTCGGCAACGGCTTTCTTGCCGCTTTCCATAACGTGGTTCATGAACTTGGCCAGAATCTGGCTGCCGTATTTTGGATCGTCAAGCACTTCGCGCTTGGCTGCTACGCGTCTTCTTGGCATGGATAAGCCCTCAAACGGTCTTCAGGTTCGCTCGGAATCAGCACCTACTGGCGCCTCCGACCTTACTCTTATCGACTCAGAAAATAAGATGATTCAGTTTTTACAAAAAGCCACTACTACTTAGGCTTCTTGGTACCGTACTTCGAACGACCCTGGTTACGACCTTTAACACCGGAAGTATCCAACGAACCGCGAACGGTGTGATAACGAACACCTGGCAAGTCTTTTACACGGCCGCCGCGAATCAGTACGACGCTGTGCTCTTGCAGGTTGTGGCCTTCACCACCGATGTACGAGGAAACCTCGAAACCGTTGGTCAGACGCACACGGCAGACCTTACGCAATGCCGAGTTAGGTTTCTTCGGCGTAGTTGTGTACACACGAGTGCACACACCACGACGCTGCGGGCAGTTCTGCAGCGCAGGCACGTCGGATTTCTCGACGATACGCTTACGCGGCTGACGTACCAGCTGGTTGATAGTTGCCATCTACTAGCTCCACTGTTGTCTTGCGACGCTATTGTCTTACAAGAAAAGCAAAATGGCAGGACAAGCGTCCCGCCAGATTTAGGGGTACAAGAGTCTAAAGAGGATCCCGCCCCCAGTCAAGGCAAAGCCCCGATGTCAACAGCCAGTGGCCACCCGTCGAAACCGGGTGAGCCAAATGACCATTAGAACCGGGGCCCTACTCTCAATTAGTGCTTGAGTTCAACGCTTCGGTCAGCGCGGCTTCAACTTCGCTCGCGCTCACACGCATCGGCTTATCAGCCTCACGACGACGCTTACGCTCGCTGTGATATGCCAAGCCGGTACCTGCCGGGATCAAACGACCCACGACCACGTTTTCTTTCAGGCCGCGCAAGTAATCGCGCTTGCCGGTAACCGCCGCTTCGGTCAGTACTCGTGTGGTCTCCTGGAAGGAGGCCGCCGAAATGAACGACTCGGTGGACAGCGAGGCCTTGGTGATACCCAGCAACACACGAGTGAATTTGGAAACAAATTTCTCGTCTGCTGCCAATCGCTCGTTTTCAACCAGTACGTGCGTCAACTCCATCTGGTCGCCCTTGATGAAGCTGGAATCACCCGACTCAGCGATCTCAACTTTACGCAGCATCTGACGAAGGATCGTCTCGATATGCTTGTCGTTGATCTTCACGCCTTGCAGGCGATAAACGTCTTGAATCTCGTTGACGATGTATTTCGCCAGCGCGCTAACACCCAGCAGACGCAGGATGTCGTGCGGATCGCTAGGGCCGTCGGAGATAACCTCACCACGGCTAACTTGCTCACCTTCGAAGACGTTCAAGTGACGCCACTTCGGAATCAGCTCTTCATACGGATCAGTACCGTCGTTTGGTGTAATCACCAGACGGCGCTTACCTTTAGTCTCTTTACCGAACGCGATCGTACCGCTGACCTCAGCCAGAATCGATGCTTCTTTCGGGCGACGCGCTTCGAACAAGTCGGCAACGCGCGGCAGACCACCGGTGATGTCACGGGTCTTGGAGGTTTCTTGCGGGATACGGGCAATAACGTCACCCACACCTACCTGCACACCATCCGCAACACCGACGAGGGCGTTCGCTGGCAGGAAGTACTGAGCCGGTACGTCTGTACCTGGCAGCAGCAGATCCTTGCCATCGACCCCAACCATCTTGACCGCAGGACGAATGTCTTTGCCTGCTGCCGGACGGTCTTTCGCATCCAGTACTTCGATGTTGGTCAAACCGGTCAGCTCGTCGGTTTGGCGCTTGATCGTAATACCTTCTTCCATGCCCACATACGTCACGGTACCTTTCATCTCGGTGACGATTGGGTGAGTGTGCGGATCCCACTTGGCCACGATGGCACCAGCGTCGACCTTGTCACCTTCCTTCACAAGAATTACGGCGCCGTACGGGAGCTTGTAACGCTCGCGCTCACGACCGAATTCATCGGCGATTGCCAGCTCACCCGAACGCGAAACCGCGACCAGATGGCCGTCGAGACGCTCGACGTGCTTCAGGTTATGCAAACGAACGATACCGCCGTTCTTGACCTGTACGCTGTCCGCTGCAGAAGTACGGCTTGCCGCACCGCCGATGTGGAATGTACGCATGGTCAGCTGTGTACCTGGCTCACCGATCGACTGGGCTGCAATAACGCCGACAGCTTCACCGATGTTCACCTGGTGACCACGAGCCAGATCACGGCCGTAGCACTTGGCGCAAATGCCGTAGCGGGTCTCACAGCTGATTGGCGAACGTACGATCACCTCATCGATGCTGTTCAGCTCAATGAACTCGACCCACTTCTCGTCTACCAGCGTACCGCCTGGAACAATGACGTCTTCGGTGCCAGGCTTGAATACGTCACGGGCGATTACTCGACCCAATACGCGCTCACCCAACGGCTCTACGACATCACCGCCTTCGATGTGCGGAGTCATGACCAGGCCATGCTCAGTACCGCAATCCACCTCGGTCACAACCAGATCCTGCGCCACGTCTACAAGACGACGAGTCAGGTAACCGGAGTTGGCGGTTTTCAACGCGGTGTCAGCCAGACCTTTACGAGCACCGTGAGTAGAGATGAAGTACTGAAGTACGCTCAAACCTTCACGGAAGTTCGCAGTAATCGGCGTTTCGATGATCGAGCCGTCAGGCTTGGCCATCAGACCACGCATACCTGCCAGTTGGCGAATCTGTGCTGCGGAACCCCGCGCACCAGAGTCGGCCATCATGTACATCGAGTTGAAGGATTCCTGGTCAACGGTCTCGCCGTGACGGTCGACAACCTTCTCTTTCGAGAGGTTCGACATCATCGCCTTGGAAACTTCATCGTTGGCCTTGGACCAGAGGTCGATCACCTTGTTGTACTTCTCGCCCTGAGTAACCAGGCCGGAGGCGTACTGACTTTCGATCTCTTTCACTTCGTCGGTTGCGGCGTCGATGATGCGAGCTTTTTCATCAGGGATAACGAAGTCGTTAACGCCGATGGAAACACCCGAGATCGTCGAATAGGCGAAACCGGTGTACATCAACTGGTCAGCGAAGATAACGGTCTCTTTTAGGCCAACCACGCGATAGCATTGGTTGATCAGTTTGGAGATCGCTTTTTTCTTCATCGGCTGGTTGACGACGTCATATGACAGGCCGGCCGGAACCACTTGGAACAGCAGCGCACGGCCGACGGTTGTGTCGACAATACGAGTGTTCTTGACGCTGCCACCATCACGGTCATTGACCGTTTCGTTGATGCGTACTTTTACTTTTGCATGCAGTGCGGCTTCGCCGGCACGGAATACACGGTCAACTTCCTGCAGATCCGCGAACACACGGCCTTCGCCTTTGGCGTTGATCGCTTCACGGGTCATGTAGTACAGACCCAGTACAACGTCCTGCGAAGGAACGATGATTGGCTCACCGTTAGCTGGCGACAGGATATTGTTGGTCGACATCATCAGCGCACGGGCTTCGAGCTGGGCTTCCAGCGTCAACGGCACGTGAACGGCCATCTGGTCACCGTCGAAGTCGGCGTTGTATGCCGCACAGACCAGCGGGTGCAGCTGGATCGCCTTACCTTCGATGAGAACCGGCTCAAACGCCTGGATACCCAGACGGTGGAGTGTAGGTGCCCGGTTCAGGAGCACTGGGTGTTCGCGAATGACTTCGGCGAGAACGTCCCATACTTCCGGCAGCTCGCGCTCGACCATTTTCTTGGCAGCTTTGATGGTGGTAGCGAGACCACGCATTTCGAGCTTGCCGAAAATGAACGGTTTGAACAGCTCAAGTGCCATCTTCTTCGGCAAACCGCACTGATGCAGACGCAGCGTCGGACCTACGGTAATTACCGAACGGCCAGAGTAGTCAACACGCTTACCGAGCAAGTTCTGACGGAAACGACCCTGCTTACCCTTGATCATGTCAGCCAGGGATTTCAGAGGACGCTTGTTCGAACCTGTAATAGCGCGACCGCGACGACCGTTATCGAGCAATGCATCCACAGCTTCCTGCAGCATGCGCTTTTCGTTGCGCACGATGATGTCAGGAGCTGACAGATCCAGCAGGCGCTTCAAGCGGTTATTACGGTTGATCACCCGACGATAGAGATCGTTGAGGTCGGAGGTCGCGAAACGACCACCATCCAGTGGGACCAGTGGACGCAGATCTGGCGGCAGAACCGGCAGAACGGTCAACACCATCCACTCTGGAAGGTTGCCGGAACCCTGGAAGGCTTCCATCAACTTCAGACGCTTGGACAGCTTCTTGATTTTGGTTTCCGAGTTGGTCTGCGGAATCTCTTCGCGCAGACGGCCAATCTCGTGCTCCAAATCAATGGCGTGCAGCAGCTCGCGGACAGCCTCGGCACCCATGCGGGCGTCGAAGTCATCACCGAACTCTTCGAGGGCTTCGAAGTATTGCTCGTCGTTCAGCAGTTGGCCTTTTTCGAGCGTGGTCATGCCCGGGTCGATAACGACGTAGCTCTCGAAGTAGAGAACGCGCTCGATATCACGAAGGGTCATGTCCATCAGCAAACCGATACGGGAAGGCAGCGATTTGAGGAACCAGATGTGAGCAACCGGCGACGCCAGCTCGATGTGAGCCATACGCTCACGACGGACTTTGGCCAGTGCGACTTCAACGCCACACTTCTCGCAGATGACGCCACGATGCTTCAAGCGCTTGTACTTACCGCACAGGCACTCGTAATCCTTGACCGGGCCAAAGATCTTGGCGCAGAACAGGCCGTCACGCTCAGGTTTGAACGTACGGTAGTTGATGGTTTCCGGCTTTTTAACTTCACCGAACGACCACGAACGGATCATCTCAGGCGATGCCAATCCGATACGGATGGCGTCGAACTCTTCGACTTGACCCTGGTTTTTCAGCAAATTCAGTAGGTCTTTCAAGGCCTTTCCTCCTGGCGGAGCAGAGGGCGGTCATACTGACCCACCCTCGATTCGCGTCACGTGTTATTCGGTTTCCAGATCGATATCGATACCGAGCGAACGGATTTCTTTGATCAACACGTTGAAGGACTCGGGCATGCCCGGCTCCATACGGTGATCGCCGTCCACGATGTTCTTGTACATCTTGGTACGGCCGTTCACGTCGTCCGACTTCACTGTGAGCATTTCTTGCAGAGTGTACGCCGCGCCATATGCTTCCAGCGCCCAGACCTCCATCTCCCCGAAACGCTGACCACCGAACTGAGCCTTACCACCCAGCGGCTGCTGAGTAACGAGGCTGTACGAACCAGTGGAACGCGCGTGCATCTTGTCGTCCACCAAGTGGTTCAGCTTCAGCATATACATGTAGCCAACGGTGACCGGACGCTCAAACTTGTTACCGGTACGGCCGTCGAATAGCTGCATCTGGCCGCTGTCCGGCATGTCCGCCAAGCGGAGCATCGCCTTGATCTCGGATTCCTTGGCACCGTCGAATACCGGGGTAGCCATTGGAACGCCGCCACGCAGGTTTTTAGCCAGGTCCAGAATTTCCTGATCAGACAGGTCATCAAGACTTTCCTGGCGGCCGCCAATCTCGTTGTAGATCTCGTTCAGGAACTTGCGCAGCTCAACAACTTTACGCTGCTCTTCGAGCATGCGGTTGATCTTCTCGCCCAAGCCTTTAGCCGCGAGGCCCAGGTGAGTTTCGAGAATCTGACCGACGTTCATACGCGACGGTACACCCAACGGGTTGAGGACGATATCCACCGGCGTGCCGTTGGCATCGTGCGGCATGTCTTCAACCGGCATGATCACGGAGACCACACCCTTGTTACCATGACGACCGGCCATCTTGTCGCCCGGCTGGATGCGGCGGCGAATGGCAAGGTAGACCTTGACGATCTTGAGCACGCCCGGCGCAAGGTCATCGCCCTGCTGCAGCTTGCGCTTCTTGTCTTCAAACTTGTCATCAAGCAGACGGCGACGGTCAACGATATACGCCTGGGCCTTCTCGAGTTGCTCGTTCAGCGCATCTTCAACCATGCGCAGCTTGAACCACTGACCATGTTCCAGACCATCCAGAACTTCGTTAGTGATTTCCTGGCCTTTTTTCAGGCCAGCACCACCTTCGGCGGTACGACCTACCAGAGCAGAACGCAGACGCTCGAAGGTTGCGCCTTCAACGATGCGGAACTCTTCATTCAAGTCCTTGCGGATCTCGTCAAGCTGGCTCTTCTCGATCGACAGCGCACGAGCATCGCGCTCAACGCCATCACGCGTGAAGACCTGGACGTCGATGACGGTGCCTTTGGTACCTGTAGGTACGCGCAGGGAGGTATCTTTAACGTCACTGGCTTTTTCACCGAAGATTGCGCGCAGCAGCTTCTCTTCCGGAGTCAGCTGGGTCTCGCCTTTCGGAGTGACCTTACCTACCAGAATGTCTCCAGCGCCTACTTCAGCACCTACATAAACGATACCGGCTTCATCAAGCTTGTTCAGTGCTGCTTCACCCACGTTAGGGATGTCAGCAGTGATCTCTTCAGGACCCAGCTTGGTGTCACGCGCCACACAGGTCAGTTCCTGAATGTGGATTGTGGTGAAGCGATCTTCTTGAACAACACGCTCGGACAGGCAAATGGAGTCTTCGAAGTTGAAGCCGTTCCATGCCATGAACGCGATGCGCATGTTCTGACCCAGCGCCAGTTCACCCATATCGGTGGACGGGCCATCAGCCATGATATCGCTGCGCTGTACACGATCACCCTTGCTCACCAGCGGACGCTGGTTGATGCATGTGTTCTGGTTCGAGCGCGTGTATTTGGTCAGGTTGTAGATGTCGACACCGGCTTCGCCTGTCTCAACTTCGTCATCAGCAACGCGAACCACGATACGGCTAGCATCTACCGAATCGATCACGCCGCCACGACGGGCCACGACGCAAACGCCGGAGTCGCGCGCAACGTTGCGCTCCATGCCGGTACCAACAAGCGGCTTGTCAGCGCGCAATGTTGGAACAGCCTGGCGCTGCATGTTTGAACCCATCAACGCACGGTTGGCGTCGTCGTGCTCAAGGAACGGGATCAGCGATGCTGCAACCGAAACTACCTGCTTCGGCGAAACATCCATCAGGGTGACGTCTTCCGGCGCCTTGACGGTGAACTCGTTCAAGTGACGCACTGCTACCAGTTCGTCAATCAGCTGGCCTTTATCGTTCATGGCAGCAGAAGCCTGCGCGATCACATGATCGGCTTCTTCAATCGCTGACAAGAAAACAATCTCGTCGGTAACCAGGCCTTCTTTCACTACACGGTACGGACTCTCAAGAAAGCCGTACTGATTGGTGCGAGCATAAGCAGCCAGGGAGTTGATCAGACCGATGTTCGGACCTTCCGGAGTTTCAATCGGGCATACACGACCGTAATGAGTCGGGTGTACGTCTCGAACTTCAAAGCCGGCACGCTCACGGGTCAAACCACCAGGGCCGAGTGCAGAGACACGACGCTTGTGAGTGATCTCGGACAGCGGGTTGTTCTGGTCCATGAACTGCGACAGCTGGCTGGAACCGAAGAACTCTTTCACCGCCGCAGCAACAGGCTTGGCGTTGATCAGATCCTGAGGCATCAGACCTTCGCTTTCCGCCATCGACAGGCGCTCTTTGACCGCACGCTCGACTCGTACCAGACCTACACGGAACTGGTTCTCGGCCATCTCGCCTACGCATCGAACGCGACGGTTACCGAGGTGGTCGATGTCATCGACGATGCCTTTACCGTTACGGATGTCTACCAGGGTTTTCAGCACGGCAACGATGTCGTCTTTGTGCAGGACACCGGAACCTTCGATCTCGGTACGGCCAATACGACGGTTGAACTTCATCCGACCTACAGCCGACAGATCGTAACGCTCCGGGCTGAAGAACAGGTTGTTGAACAGGGTCTCTGCAGCGTCCTTGGTAGGTGGCTCACCAGGACGCATCATCCGATAGATTTCGACCAGGGCTTCCAGCTGATTGCCTGTCGAGTCGATCTTCAGAGTGTCGGAAATGAACGGACCACAATCGATGTCGTTCGTGTACAGCGTCTCGATGCGAACAACCTGAGCTTTCGCAATTTTCGCGAGGATCTCGGTATTCAGCTCGGTATTGCACTCGGCAATGATCTCACCCGTTGCCGGATGCACGATGGCCTTGGCGCTAGTGCGGCCAATAACGTAGTCGAGCGGAACTTCAAGCGTCTTGATGTTCGCCTTTTCGAGCTGGTTGATGTGGCGAGCCGTAATACGACGGCCTTGCTCAACAATTACCTTGCCCTTGTCATCCAGGATGTCCAGGACGGCAATTTCGCCGCGCAGGCGCTGAGGCACCAACTCCAGGTTCAGGTTCTCGCCCTGAACATGGAATACGTTGGTGGTGTAGAAGGCATCAAGCACTTCCTCAGTGGTGTAACCCAGTGCACGGAGCAAAACCGATGCAGGGAGTTTGCGGCGACGGTCGATACGAACGAAGACACAGTCTTTCGGATCGAATTCGAAGTCCAGCCACGAGCCACGGTAAGGAATGATGCGAGCCGAATACAACAGCTTGCCGGAGCTGTGCGTTTTGCCGCGGTCGTGGTCGAAGAACACGCCCGGGGAACGGTGCAGCTGGGAAACAATTACTCGTTCGGTACCGTTGATAACGAAGGTACCGTTTTCGGTCATCAAGGGGATTTCACCCATGTAGACTTCTTGCTCTTTGATGTCCTTGATCGCTTTATTCGACGATTCTTTGTCGAAAATGATCAGACGTACTTTTACCCGCAACGGTACGGCGTAAGTCACACCGCGCAGCACGCATTCCTTGACATCAAAAGCCGGTTCGCCCAGACGATAGCCCACATACTCCAGAGCAGCATTGCCGGAGTAGCTGATGATCGGGAAAACAGATTTGAAGGCCGCATGCAGGCCCACGTCGCGGAACTGATCTTTAGTCGCTCCCGCTTGCAAGAATTCACGATACGAATCCAGCTGGATGGCCAGGAGGTAAGGCACATCCATGACGTCCGGCAACTTGCTAAAGTCCTTGCGGATACGTTTTTTCTCAGTATATGAGTAAGCCATCAGCGTTCCCCAGCTTGGTCACCTGCTTGTTTGGCTCCCCCCGACGGGAGCAGCCAGAAAAATCTTGCGAACCCCATGGTTCGCGCCACCGTCGAGGTGGGTAGATCACGTAATCAGCGCTAACCGAATCAGCTGCCAACAACGGAAAAAGGCCGGTGGCAGAAGCCACCAGCCATCAGCCTTTCGCTTAACGCTTGGGCTGGAAACGCAAAGTCGATGCTTACTTCAGCTCGACTTTAGCGCCTGCTTCTTCCAGGGTGGCCTTGGCCTTGTCAGCAGCGTCTTTAGCTACTGCTTCCAGGACCATTGCTGGCGCGCCGTCAACGACTGCCTTGGCTTCTTTCAGGCCCAGACCGGTCAGTTCACGAACTGCTTTAATGACGTTAACTTTCTTCTCGCCAGCTTCCAGCAGCATGACGTTGAATTCAGTTTGCTCTTCAACAACGGCAGCAGCAGCAGCTGGACCAGCGGAAGCAGCGGCAGCGCTGACACCGAATTTTTCTTCGAATGCTTTGATCAGCTCTACAACCTGCAGAACAGACATTTCAGCTACGGCGTTGAGGATATCGTCTTGAGAGATAGACATGACTCTAATTCCTGAATTGGGGGACGGCCTACGCGACCATCAAAATAAACAAATTACGCGAGAGGAAGTGCCAGCCCTTAGGCTGCGGCGGCTTCTTTCTGTTCGCGGACTGCCGCCAACGTACGAGCGAGCTTGCTGGTAGCGCCTTGAATCACGCTCATCAGCTGCGAAATCGCTTCGTTGCGGGTTGGCAGTGTTGCCAGTACGTCGATCTGATTAGCTGCGAGGTACTTGCCCTCAAACGCAGCTGCCTTGATCTCGAACTTGTCCTGACCTTTTGCGAACTCTTTGAACAAGCGGGCAGCAGCACCTGGATGTTCGTTGGAGAAAGCGATCAAGGTCGGGCCGGTGAACGCATCGTTGAGAACACTGTATTCAGTGTCAGCAACTGCGCGCTTGAGCAAGGTGTTACGCACAACACGTACGTACACGCCAGCTTCACGAGCCTCTTTACGGAGTCCGGTCATCGCGCCTACTGTCACACCGCGGGCATCAGCCACAACAGCAGACAGAGCGACTTTGGCAGCCTCGTTGACTTCAGCGACGATGGCCTTCTTGTCTTCGAGTTTAATTGCCACGGGTCTAACTCCTGCTTGTTACCGTTTCATCTGACCGAAGCCAAATGTCGTTTTGGTGTCTGATTCGGTAAGGAACCGGGAGCACCATCTGCGTAGGCTTTTGGTTTAAGGCTCGCGCCGCCTACGGTCTTGGATAGCCCCCGCCAGGCAGGGACCCCAATTTTTGCAATAGCGCAGTTACCCACGCCATGCCGGTCTTACGCGTCCAACGAACCTTGGTCAATGACCAGGCCTGGGCCCATAGTAGTGCTCAGTGTCACGCGCTTGACATAAATACCTTTAGAGGAAGCTGGCTTGATACGCTTAAGGTCAGCGATCAGCGCTTCAACGTTCTCACGCAGCTTGTCTGCTTCAAAGCCGACCTTGCCAACGGAAGTGTGGATAATGCCATTTTTGTCGGTGCGATAACGAACCTGACCAGCCTTCGCGTTTTTAACCGCAGTGGCGACGTCCGGAGTAACGGTACCGACCTTAGGGTTAGGCATCAGGCCGCGTGGACCGAGGATCTGACCCAACTGACCAACAACCCGCATTGCGTCCGGGGAAGCAATTACGACGTCATAGTTCAAGTCGCCGCCTTTCATTTCAGCAGCCAGGTCGTCCATACCAACACGATCAGCGCCGGCAGCCAGAGCAGCTTCAGCAGCTGGACCCTGAGTAAACACGGCTACACGAACGGTCTTGCCAGTGCCATGCGGCAGCACGGTAGCGCTACGTACGACCTGGTCGGATTTACGAGGATCGACACCGAGGTTCACAGCAACATCTACAGATTCGCTGAACTTCACTGTCGACAACTCTGCCAGCAGGGCAGCAGCGTCGTTGAAGTTATACGATTTGCCAGCTTCAACCTTGGAAGCGATAGCTTTTTGGCGCTTAGTCAGCTTAGCCATTACACACCCTCCACGTTAAGGCCCATGCTACGAGCGGAACCGGCGATGGTGCGCACGGCGGCGTCCATATCAGCAGCGGTCAAGTCGGCATTTTTTGCCTTGGCGATTTCTTCCAGCTGAGCACGGGTCACTGTGCCAACTTTTACGGTGTTCGGACGAGCCGAGCCGCTGGTCAGGCCAGCCGCTTTTTTCAGCAGTACCGAAGCCGGGGTGCTTTTGGTTTCAAAGGTGAAGCTGCGGTCACTGTAGACAGTGATGATCACAGGAGTCGGCAGACCTGGCTCAATACCCTGAGTACGGGCGTTGAACGCTTTGCAGAATTCCATGATGTTCACGCCGTGCTGACCCAGTGCAGGACCAACAGGTGGGCTCGGGTTAGCCTGAGCGGCTTTCACTTGAAGCTTGATGTAAGCGGTAATCTTCTTGGCCATGAGGCACTCCAATTACGGGTTCTAGCGCCTCGAAAGGCTCCCCGGTTACTTGCGCGTTTATCCCGGTGACGAAAAAACCCCACAGCCCAAGGCTGCGGGGTATGGGATTCTGAGCTCAGTTACGCCTTTTCGACCTGACTGAACTCCAACTCTACCGGGGTAGAGCGTCCGAAAATGAGCACCGCCACTTGGATCCGGCTCTTTTCATAGTTAACTTCTTCAACCGTGCCATTGAAATCAGCGAACGGACCGTCAGTCACGCGCACTACTTCGCCAGGCTCAAAAAGAGTCTTGGGCTTAGGCTTATCGCTACCATCGGCCACGCGACGCAGGATGGCTTCGGCTTCTTTGTCGGTAATCGGCGCAGGCTTGTCAGCTGTGCCACCGATAAAGCCCATAACACGAGGAGTGTCCTTGACCAAGTGCCAGGTACCCTCATTCATATCCATCTGGACAAGCACATAGCCAGGGAAGAACTTCCGCTCGCTCTTGCGCTTCTGGCCGTTACGCATCTCCACTACTTCTTCAGTGGGGACCAGAATCTCGCCGAAGCCATCTTCCATGCCTGCAAGCTTTACACGCTCAACCAGAGAGCGCATGACATGCTTCTCATAGCCTGAGTAGGCGTGCACTACGTACCAACGCTTAGCCACGGGACACCCTTAGCCGACAATCAAGGAAACAAGCCAGCCGAGCAGGGAATCTAAACCCCACAGCAGCAGCGCCATAACAAGAACAACAGCCACCACGATCAACGTGGTTTGGGTTGTCTCTTGACGCGTAGGCCACACGACTTTGCGAATCTCAGCGCGAGCTTCCTTGGCCAACACGAAAAAAGCCTTGCCCTTACCAGTCTGCAGCGCCACATAGGCAGCCACAGCGGCAATAACGAGCAAGGCGAGAACGCGATACAGGATTGGCTGCGCGGAGTAGTATTGATTTCCAACGACACCCACGACCACCAAAAGCACTACAACAAGCCACTTAACGAGATCAAAACGGGAGTCTTGGGCTTCAGCCTTTGGATTCATCTACTAAAATCCTGTGAAAAGAAAGCCAGATAACTTTTCGAAATCTGGCAGGTCAGGAGGGAATCGAACCCCCAACCTACGGTTTTGGAGACCGTCGCTCTGCCAATTGAGCTACTGACCTAAAAGCAAAATCAGGCCGCGTATTATGCGGACCCGACGGGAAGATTTCAACACCGCCTCGAAAACAGCCCTGAGGCTACGTCGCTGCGCTGTCGCGTCGCCGCTGTAGCAGCTATCTTGATGCAGCTGCACCGACGCTTAAAGCAAAGGCAGATACTTCTGTACCTGCCTTATTCATGGAGCTCTTGAGCGGATTTGAACCGCTGACCTCACCCTTACCAAGGGTGTGCTCTACCAACTGAGCTACAAGAGCAAAACACGCTGCACAACCAACAAAACCTGGAGCGGGTAGCGGGAATCGAACCCGCATCATCAGCTTGGAAGGCTGAGGTTCTACCACTAAACTATACCCGCTGAGCTTTGATGCTTACGCTCAAATTATGGTGGAGGGGGAAGGATTCGAACCTTCGAAGTCGTAGACGTCAGATTTACAGTCTGATCCCTTTGGCCGCTCGGGAACCCCTCCTAAGCGAGGCAGCATTCTATACCATGCCACCCTTCTGTCAACCTTTTTCTCAATAAAAACTTGAGGTTACAACGATTGACTTCACACTCTTCGCCGCGTTCTTTCGATCTGCACTGCGAAGCGGGCGCCATTCTATTCAAACTAATCTTCAGTTGCAATGCCTGCGCATGACATTATTTTAGTTTTTAGTCCCGGAAAATCAGAATGCAGATCTGCCAAGGCCGGGTCACTCACCAAGCGCTTGCTTTGGGCGAAATGCTGAGCCACAGATCATCAGTACGGACCTCAGTCCTCTTGCTACGACGAGCGTCGATGTCCAAACTTTTAAGGCGTCGCGCAATCAGGTGGGCCGCGCGCTCGTTGGCCATACCCCCTAAATACAGGCATGCTTGCTCGCCGCTTAGAGAACCTAAAGTTACTGCTTCCGGAACTGACTCGTTGAGCAGGCGGATTGACCCGCCATAGGAGCGATTGGTCAGCAGCGGCGCAAGTTCTTTCGGTTGCAGCGCCGCATCCCGATAGCGCCAAGCAACGTATAGAACATTTATCAAAACCAACATCAAAATGCCCAGGGCATATCTACCTCATCAACCCGCGCCAGGTGGCAATCGCTGCAGTTTGAGGACATGTATCCGACTAATCGCCGGCGAGTCGAAGGCTCACCTCTCCGCCGCTAAAGTGCTCCTCTCGTCCGTCTACCATCAAACGCAGAGCGCCATCGACCCCCACTCCCAGCACACGCCCCTCAATGGATTCAGCGCCTGTAGACAACGTGACCATCAATCCCTGCCAGAGGTGCTTGCTCTCCCAACCCTGTCTGTATGCGGTAAATCCATCGCGTTGATGCCCTGCCAGATATAAGCTGAGTTTGTGGCTAAGCGCGCAAATCACTTCATTGCGGTCTAAAACGCGACCCAGCTCCAGGGACATTGACGTCCAAGCCTGCCCCACGCCGTCGGACTCACGCATGTTGATGTTAAGGCCAATACCAATCACTACATGGCAGACATCGGCAGGATCCCCAGTAAGCTCTAACAGGACGCCTGCAAGCTTCTTGGGACCGACCAAAATGTCATTGGGCCATTTCAAGCCAGCGCTCGTGACACCGAGGTCCCGTACCGTGTCCACTACTGCAAGACCAACCAATAGACTCAGACCATCGAGTCGACGCATTCCTCCGTCCAGCCTGAGCGCAATGCTGTAATAGAGGTTCTGAGCGAAGGGACTCACCCACTGCCGACCCCGCCGACCTCTGCCGGCGGTCTGCTGCTCTGCTACCACCAGAGCAGGAAGCGTCTCCTGGGTCTGGAGTAGTCGCAATGCTTCCGCGTTAGTCGAGTCAATGATTACGTGAACCTTACATTTCCAACCAAGCCGCGCATGCTCGATATCAAGAGCACTGGCATCCAGCAGAGAGAGCGGCGACGCCAGACGATAACCACGACCCCGCACCTTATGAAATTCGATCCCCAATTCGTTCTGGATTTGCTGCAGCTTCTTCCAAACTGCGGTTCTGCTTACACCAAGTGCCAGCCCGAGATCCTCGCCAGAGTGAAATTCACCATCCCCTAGTAGCTTCAGCAGCGTTTGCATGGTTTCGACCGTGTGGGAGTAAGCAGCGCATGATAATCGCTTAGTCAGGCCAAACAAGGGTGCGTAAGACATCCGCAGGAAGCCCCGCCCCCTCCTGATGTCCCAACTCGCCTAATGGCTGGGCACTGGCACTGGCACTTAATCGCGCGCAAAAACAAAACCCCATCTGCGTAAGCAGATGGGGTTCTGGAATTTAATCTTGACGATGACCTACTCTCACATGGGGAAACCCCACACTACCATCGGCGATGCATCGTTTCACTGCTGAGTTCGGGATGGGATCAGGTGGTTCCAACGCTCTATGGTCGTCAAGAAATTCGGGTGCCGACTCGTCCTCTCGAACGCTTCGGCAAATCGGGTATGTGATCAGGTGTCTGTCTGTGTGGTCGCAAACTTTCGTCTTCATGCGTCTTCACACACCGCAATCTGCTGTCTGTCTGCAGATTGCTTGGGTGTTATATGGTCAAGCCTCACGGGCAATTAGTATTGGTTAGCTCAACGCCTCACAGCGCTTACACACCCAACCTATCAACGTCGTAGTCTTCGACGGCCCTTCAGGGAACTCAAGGTTCCAGTGAGATCTCATCTTGAGGCAAGTTTCCCGCTTAGATGCTTTCAGCGGTTATCTTTTCCGAACATAGCTACCCGGCAATGCCACTGGCGTGACAACCGGAACACCAGAGGTTCGTCCACTCCGGTCCTCTCGTACTAGGAGCAGCCCCTCTCAAATCTCAAACGTCCACGGCAGATAGGGACCGAACTGTCTCACGACGTTCTAAACCCAGCTCGCGTACCACTTTAAATGGCGAACAGCCATACCCTTGGGACCGGCTTCAGCCCCAGGATGTGATGAGCCGACATCGAGGTGCCAAACACCGCCGTCGATATGAACTCTTGGGCGGTATCAGCCTGTTATCCCCGGAGTACCTTTTATCCGTTGAGCGATGGCCCTTCCATACAGAACCACCGGATCACTAAGACCTACTTTCGTACCTGCTCGACGTGTCTGTCTCGCAGTCAAGCGCGCTTTTGCCTTTATACTCTACGACCGATTTCCGACCGGTCTGAGCGCACCTTCGTACTCCTCCGTTACTCTTTAGGAGGAGACCGCCCCAGTCAAACTACCCACCATACACTGTCCTCGATCCGGATAACGGACCTGAGTTAGAACCTCAAAGTTGCCAGGGTGGTATTTCAAGGTTGGCTCCACGCAGACTGGCGTCCACGCTTCAAAGCCTCCCACCTATCCTACACAAGCAAATTCAAAGTCCAGTGCAAAGCTATAGTAAAGGTTCACGGGGTCTTTCCGTCTAGCCGCGGATACACTGCATCTTCACAGCGATTTCAATTTCACTGAGTCTCGGGTGGAGACAGCGCCGCCATCGTTACGCCATTCGTGCAGGTCGGAACTTACCCGACAAGGAATTTCGCTACCTTAGGACCGTTATAGTTACGGCCGCCGTTTACCGGGGCTTCGATCAAGAGCTTCGCGTTAGCTAACCCCATCAATTAACCTTCCGGCACCGGGCAGGCGTCACACCCTATACGTCCACTTTCGTGTTTGCAGAGTGCTGTGTTTTTAATAAACAGTCGCAGCGGCCTGGTATCTTCGACCGGCATGAGCTTACGGAGCAAGTCCTTCACCCTCACCGGCGCACCTTCTCCCGAAGTTACGGTGCCATTTTGCCTAGTTCCTTCACCCGAGTTCTCTCAAGCGCCTTGGTATTCTCTACCCAACCACCTGTGTCGGTTTGGGGTACGGTTCCTGGTTACCTGAAGCTTAGAAGCTTTTCTTGGAAGCATGGCATCAACCACTTCGTGTTCTAAAAGAACACTCGTCATCAGCTCTCGGCCTTGAAACCCCGGATTTACCTAAGATTTCAGCCTACCACCTTAAACCTGGACAACCAACGCCAGGCTGGCCTAGCCTTCTCCGTCCCTCCATCGCAATAACCAGAAGTACAGGAATATTAACCTGTTTTCCATCGACTACGCTTTTCAGCCTCGCCTTAGGGACCGACTAACCCTGCGTCGATTAACGTTGCGCAGGAAACCTTGGTCTTTCGGCGTGGGTGTTTTTCACACCCATTGTCGTTACTCATGTCAGCATTCGCACTTCTGATACCTCCAGCAAGCTTCTCAACTCACCTTCACAGGCTTACAGAACGCTCCTCTACCGCATCACTTGCGTGATACCCGTAGCTTCGGTGCATGGTTTGAGCCCCGTTACATCTTCCGCGCAGGCCGACTCGACTAGTGAGCTATTACGCTTTCTTTAAAGGGTGGCTGCTTCTAAGCCAACCTCCTAGCTGTCTAAGCCTTCCCACATCGTTTCCCACTTAACCATGACTTTGGGACCTTAGCTGACGGTCTGGGTTGTTTCCCTTTTCACGACGGACGTTAGCACCCGCCGTGTGTCTCCCATGCTCGGCACTTGTAGGTATTCGGAGTTTGCATCGGTTTGGTAAGTCGGGATGACCCCCTAGCCGAAACAGTGCTCTACCCCCTACAGTGATACATGAGGCGCTACCTAAATAGCTTTCGAGGAGAACCAGCTATCTCCGAGCTTGATTAGCCTTTCACTCCGATCCACAGGTCATCCGCTAACTTTTCAACGGTAGTCGGTTCGGTCCTCCAGTCAGTGTTACCTAACCTTCAACCTGCCCATGGATAGATCGCCCGGTTTCGGGTCTATTCCCAGCGACTAGACGCCCTATTAAGACTCGCTTTCGCTACGCCTCCCCTATTCGGTTAAGCTCGCCACTGAAAATAAGTCGCTGACCCATTATACAAAAGGTACGCAGTCACCCAACAAAGTGGGCTCCCACTGCTTGTACGCATACGGTTTCAGGATCTATTTCACTCCGCTCTCCGCGGTTCTTTTCGCCTTTCCCTCACGGTACTGGTTCACTATCGGTCAGTCAGTAGTATTTAGCCTTGGAGGATGGTCCCCCCATGTTCAGACAAGGTTTCTCGTGCCCCGTCCTACTCGATTTCATTGACAAGAGATTTTCGCGTACAGGGCTATCACCCACTATGGCCGCACTTTCCAGAGCGTTCCGCTAATCTCAAATCAACTTAAGGGCTGGTCCCCGTTCGCTCGCCACTACTAAGGGAATCTCGGTTGATTTCTTTTCCTCAGGGTACTTAGATGTTTCAGTTCCCCTGGTTCGCTCCATACACCTATGTATTCAGTGTAAGGTAACTGTCTTATGACAGCTGGGTTCCCCCATTCAGACATCTCCGGATCACAGTCTGTTTGCGACTCCCCGAAGCTTTTCGCAGGCTACCACGTCTTTCATCGCCTCTGACTGCCAAGGCATCCACCGTATGCGCTTCTTCACTTGACCATATAACCCCAAGCAATCTGGTTATACTGTGAAGACGACATTCGCCGAAAGTTTGCATTTCACAAACTTTACCTTAGCCTGGACACGCACCAGTGAAAGAGGTGCCCAGTCTATATTTCAATCACATACCCAAATTTTTAAAGAACGATCTAATCAAAGACTAGAAATCAACACTCATCATCCATCGGATGGAGCGCTCATTTCTAAGCTTTCAGCAGTCAGAAGCAGTTATGGTGGAGCCAAACGGGATCGAACCGTTGACCTCCTGCGTGCAAGGCAGGCGCTCTCCCAGCTGAGCTATGGCCCCATAACAAAATTGGTGGGTCTGGGCAGATTCGAACTGCCGACCTCACCCTTATCAGGGGTGCGCTCTAACCAACTGAGCTACAGACCCAATTTCGAGCTTGTAACTGTTAGCGTGAGCTATCAGCTTGGAGCTTAAAGCTGCTTCTATCGTCTTCTTCAATGAATCAAGCAATTCGTGTGGGAACTTGCGAAGAAGCTGAGTCTTCGATTAAGGAGGTGATCCAGCCGCAGGTTCCCCTACGGCTACCTTGTTACGACTTCACCCCAGTCATGAATCACACCGTGGTAACCGTCCTCCCGAAGGTTAGACTAGCTACTTCTGGTGCAACCCACTCCCATGGTGTGACGGGCGGTGTGTACAAGGCCCGGGAACGTATTCACCGCGACATTCTGATTCGCGATTACTAGCGATTCCGACTTCACGCAGTCGAGTTGCAGACTGCGATCCGGACTACGATCGGTTTTCTGGGATTAGCTCCACCTCGCGGCTTGGCAACCCTCTGTACCGACCATTGTAGCACGTGTGTAGCCCAGGCCGTAAGGGCCATGATGACTTGACGTCATCCCCCACCTTCCTCCGGTTTGTCACCGGCAGTCTCCTTAGAGTGCCCACCATAACGTGCTGGTAACTAAGGACAAGGGTTGCGCTCGTTACGGGACTTAACCCAACATCTCACGACACGAGCTGACGACAGCCATGCAGCACCTGTCTCAATGTTCCCGA